>USCK01000120.1 GCA_900553205.1 uncultured bacterium
CGGCATCTTCAAAATACTTATCTGTAGATAACTCAACTAAACATTCACCAATAGTGATTATATCAAGTGATTTTTCCATTAAGACAGTTCCTTGAGTTCTTCCAATGTGTTTTTAGCTTTGTTTGTGATTTCAGTAAGAGATAATGTTTCGTAGAAATCACGACCTACTCCGACTGCAGCTGCGCCACATTTGATATAATCTTTTACTTCTTGAAGTTTTATATTACCCATTGGCATAAGGTTCAAGAACGGCATTTGTCTTGTAAGTTCTTCAAAGTATTGAACACCACCCATAGCTGTAACTGGATATAATTTTATTAATGGAATTCTTGATTTCCAAGCTGTGTATGCTTCGTTTGCTGTTGAAGTACCGGCAATAAACGGTACTCCGATATTTTTAGAAATCTTTACCATATTCATTTGGAATATTGGTGAAGAAAACAACTTAGCACCTGATTTGAACGCTTGGTTTGCTTGAAGTTTTGTAATAATACTTCCTGCACATACTGTAGCTTTTGGAGAAATCTTCTCAATAACTTCGTACAACGAAGGATTTTCAATATTGATTTCCAAAACTTTTATTCCACCCTCAATAA
Source organism: uncultured bacterium (assembly GCA_900553205.1). Taxonomy (GTDB): domain Bacteria; phylum Cyanobacteriota; class Vampirovibrionia; order Gastranaerophilales; family Gastranaerophilaceae; genus UMGS1585. Next base: position 597 of record USCK01000120.1, read on the forward strand.
GAGCATTTGCAACATCTTCAGCCTTTGACGCATCTTTGCATCTGATAATCGGGTATATTTTTTCTTCTGATATTAATTTTATTAAGTTCATACTCATAATCTATCCTTTTTACTAAATTTATTATATCATAAAAGAATAAAAAGGATTAGCGTATGAAATTTTTAAAGGGCTTATTACTATTTTTTTCTATAGTATTTTTTATGCTGATAGCATATTCTATTTCAAATAACTTTTTTGAGCCAAAAGCATTTAACTTTATGATAAAAAACTTTACTGCTGTTAAAACTGGTAGCAATGATATCGTTATAATTGTTATTGATGATAAGTCTATCGGAAAATACAGATGGCCTTGGAAACGAAATTTGTATTGCAAAGTATTTAATTACCTGAATGAATATGCAAAACCTGCCGTTATCGTAAACGATTCGGTTTTTGCAACTCCTGATAGCGAGAATCCTGAATCAGATATCGCATACTTTAATTCAATAAAAAATATAAATAATCTTGTAGTTGGATTTGATTTTCTGCCAAACAAAGAAGAAATTATTAACAAAAACTACGATAAAAAATTCTACAAAAAATTTGGTCTGAATATTGAAGATAACAGATTATGGGGTCGTGATAATTCTTATCATGCACTTTTGCCTTTCCCTGAACCGTATTTTAATTCTGTCAAAATGGCTGGCTCAGTAAAAAGTCCTGTCTGTCGTGACAGCTTTTTGAGAAGCATTCCTTATATCGTTAAATATGGTGACAAACTTTATCCGTCTTTATCCTTAAGAGCATTTTCTTATTTGAATGGAAACGAAGGTTATATTGTTGATGATTACAGTATCCATGGTCAAAAATCACATATTGAGATTCCGAGAACTTCTGATATATATGGTATTAATACCTTGTTAAAGTTTTACAAGCGATATAACAACACAAACTATACTCATAAAACATATTCGGCAATAGATATTATGGATTCGTATGACCAATTAAAAGCCGGAGAAATTCCGACAATAAATCCTGCCGAGTTTAGAGGGAAAATAGTTTATTTCGGCGCTAATGTGAAGGCTACTGCGACAGGACTTTCTGATGTGCAACGAACGCCTATAAGTAATGAACATTCAGGGGTTGATATCCAAGCCACGGCATTGGACAATTTAATCTCAAATGACTTTATGTATCAGGCAGAAGGCTGGCAAAATCTTTTTATAACAATATTCCTAATGGTTATGGCTTATGTTCTGATTCGTAAATTTACAGTTTTTGTATCTGCAACTCTTATATTTGTACTCACAATGATATTCATTGTTTTGAGTGGGTATTCATTTTACAAAGGTTTTGCGTTGAGTGTAATTACTCCGATATCTTTAGAATTTATAACCATGGTGTTTGCGTATTCTCACAGATTTATTCTTGAAGGTAAGAGCAAAGAAAAAATCAAATCTGCGATGGGAAAATATATCTCCGAAGATATTATGAAAAGTGTTGTCAAAAACATTGATGAACTAAAACTGGGAGGTAAAAAAGCAAATGTAACCGTTCTGTTTTCTGATATAAGAGGGTTTACTTCAATGAGTGAAAAACTCTCTGCAGATGAAGTTTCTGTTATCTTGAACGAATACTTTACGGAAATGGAGCCGATAGTTACTAAGCATCATGGAGTTATCAACAAGTTTATCGGTGATGCCGTAATGGTTATATTCGGCGAACCTATAAAAGATGATTTGCACCCTGTAAATGCTGTCAGATGTGCACACGAAATGTTGGCAAAGGTTGATGAGCTTCAACAAAAATGGTTAAGCGAGGGTAAGCCCAAAATAGAAATCGGGGTCGGTATAAACACAGGAGAAGCGTTTGTCGGTAATATCGGTTCTGAAAAAAGAATGGAATACACTGTTATTGGTGATACCGTAAATTTGGCAAGCAGAATTGAAAGCTATAACAAAATCTATAAAACCAATTTGTTAATAAGCAGTTCTACATACGCATGTGTTAAAAATATCGTAGATGTTATTAAAATCTCTAATGTAACAATTAGAGGTAAAGCAAAAAAAATGGATTTATATGAGGTTATAAGTCTAATTGGATAGTAATCTTGAACAAATAAAAAAAGCTATAGAAATAGAAGCCAAATATCAATATACGGATATAAGAGGAAGAACAAAATCTTTTTCGGCTTTTATTCGTGGTGAAATACGAAAGTTTATCAAAACATCTTCTATTCCTGAGAGGTGGAAGTTTGTTCTTGCTCATTTTGAACAATATTCTATGGATACATTACCAAACAGAAAAAAATCTATAGAGTATTTGGTAAATGCCATAAAATCTGAACTCTTGCAAAAAGAAGAGGACAAAAAAGAACAAGATGCAAAACTAAATCCTTATTCTTCTGTTACCTATGTCAAAGGTGTTGGGCCAAAAGTCGCTGCGATACTTAATAAACTGGGCATATTTACGGCAAGTGATTTGTTGTTTTATTTGCCAAGAAAACATATTGATTACTCAAAACGAACATTAATAAAAAATCTTCAAGAGGGGGATGATACTACAGTCTTTGGCTACATAAAGCGTGTAGAAGCGTTTACGACACCTAAAGGATTGGGGGTTGTAAAAAGAAAAAATCAAGATGAAACCGGCAGTTTTATTCTTAATTTCTTTTACGGAAAAAGTTCAAAATATTCTTTAGAGAGAACAAAATCTCAATTTCCTCAAGGTGCAGGGATAATAGTTTCGGGTACCGTTAAAATCAACAAATTTGATTATTCCAAGACCTTGGATAACATCAGTTATTCAATAATGTCTGAGGACTTTCTAACCAAAACAAATCTTAATATCGGACGAATCGTTCCTGTGTATTCGCTTTGTGAAAATATGAATGTCAAAACCCTTCGCAAAGCCATATATAACGCTATTCAATTATACAAAAACTCAATAGTTAATGTTGTTCCTCAATACCTAATTGATAGATATGATTTGCTAGACAAAAAAGATGCGATAGAACAAATCCATTTCCCTGATAGTATGGAAATGCTTGAACGTGCCAGATTTACTCTAGTGTTTGAAGAATTCTTTTTAATCCAGCTAAAACTGGCTTTGATAAGAGAAAAGAACAGGCATGATAACAAAGCTGTTCCGTTGCAAATCAAAAAAGACGGATTAGTTAATAAATTTATTACAGGGTTGCCGTTTGAACTGACAAAAGCTCAAAAGAAAGCTGTTGATGAAATTTTGAAGGATATGAACTCCGAAGAACCTATGCAAAGACTTCTACAAGGTGATGTAGGTTCAGGTAAAACCGTTGTTGCTTGTATAATGCTTTTGGCTGCAATCGAAAACGGATATCAAGCCTCTATAATGGCACCGACTGAAATTCTTGCACAACAGCATTACAACAATTTTGTAAACTGGCTAACTCCGTTTGGAATAAGCATAGGCTTGTTCATAGGTAGTATTCCTAAAAAACAAAGACAAATTTCGGAAGTTGCTTTGCGTAACGGACAAATAGATATTGCAGTCGGAACGCAAGCTCTGATTCAAGATAATATTGAGTTTGCAAACTTAGGGGCAATAGTTATTGATGAACAACACAGGTTTGGGGTTAAACAAAGATTAACCTTGCGTAAAAAAGCCCAAAACCCACAAATATTGACAATGACTGCAACACCTATACCGAGAACTCTTGCTATTACAATGAATGGTGATTTAGATTTGACTATAATTGATGAGCTTCCAAAAGGCAGAAAACCGATTATTACAAAAATGGGAGTTCCTAAAAAACAAATCTATTCTTTAATTCGTAATGAAATAAATGCAGGACACCAAGCCTATGTTGTGTATCCTTTGATAGATGAGAGTGAAACTTTATCAGCTAAAGCCGCAACAGTCGAAGCTGAGTTCCTACAGACAAAAGTATTTCCGGATTTAAAAATTGGCTTACTACACGGGAAAATGAAGAACTCTGAAAAAGATGAAGTAATGGCTAAGTTTAAAAATAAAGAATATGATATACTTGTTTCTACAACAGTTGTAGAAGTTGGTGTTGATGTCCCTAATGCTACTGTTATTGTAATCGAAAATGCCGAAAGATTCGGACTTCCTCAACTTCATCAGCTTAGAGGTCGTGTCGGCAGATGTGATTTGCAGTCTTATTTCAACGGCTTCAAAATCGCAAGAAACAAGAAATCGTTTGGCAATAATGACCGAAACCAATGACGGGTTTGTTATTGCTGAAAAAGATTTGCAAATCAGAGGCCCCGGAGAGTTCTTGGGTGTACGACAAAGCGGGCTTCCTGATTTAATAATTTCTGATATTGTGAAGGATTCCAAGATATTAGAAATCGCAAGAAGTTCAGCTATTGAGTTTGTTGCAGATAAAAAGATTGAAGATTATCCCCAACTTAAAGAATCCACAACACTGACTCTGGACGGGACCCTTCTTCTAGGCTGCTGATGTTTTATTTTCTTCTTTAACTTTGTCAGGCAAAGATTTCCAAGGTTTGTTACCAACCCAATCAATAGTTGGGCTGATACATTTTTCAATCAAGACTTTTTCTACAAAGTTATCAATAGGCTTCATCATAATGCCTAGTGCAACCAACCCACCAAGTGATTTTAGTGCGTTATTTTTGAACAGTTTGTTACCTTGAGATTTCTTGATGATATTAAATGCAGCACTTTTCTTACCTGCGATATCTGCTGTTTTTGTCGCTTCTTGGAAAGCATTAAACATCTTTTTAGAAATATTCTTTGGTTGTTTACCTTCAAGTAATGCTTCTCTGGTATCCATAATGTTATCGACAGTTTGAGCTACATATTTTTGGATATCTTCAGCTTTAGCTTCTGTTTTGAATGGTTTTTTGATGAATGCAAGAGCTTTTTCTAAAGGATTCATCATTTCTTTATGTGTTTGTTTATGTTTGTTCTTTTCAGCGATATTATCAACAATATGTTGAGTATATTTTTGTCTGTCAACTTTGCCTGTTGCAGTATCAACAAAGTTTTCGTGAGTACCTTTATTCATAGACTCGGTAATCATGTTTGTATATGTTTCTCTATCACCAAGTGATAATTTTGTTTTACCTTTTGAAGCAATAATATTGGCAGCTTTTTGACCGATTTTAACGGCAGCTGTTGGTAATATTACGCTCGCAAGCATTTGGAACGATAGTTGCTTTGTCGCACGTTTCTTGCTAGGTTCATGTTTCCCGTCAGGAGAATGCTTATATTTGTCGGCAACATC
>USCK01000121.1 GCA_900553205.1 uncultured bacterium
AACCATATCCACACCTTTTTGTAATACCAAATCACACATTTCTCTGGCATTCTCTGCCGGATAAGTATCGTCACCATCTATCATCAGATAACAATCTGCATCAATATCTCTAAACATGCTACGGATGACATTACCTTTTCCTTGTCTGTATTCGTATTTGACAATGGCTCCTGCTTTTCTAGCTATTTCATCCGTTCCATCTGTCGAATTATTGTCATACACATAAATATCAGCTTCTGGCAAAGCCTTTTTGTAGTCATTCACTACCTTTGCTATGGTTTTACTTTCATTGTAGCAAGGTATTAAAACAGCGATTTTATTCATAATTCTATTTTTTATCTGTTTTAAATAATTTCTTTCTGTCGGTTGTATAATAAATAAAAAGTAATAAACTGAAAAGAGATAATAATCCGGCTCTCCATGTAAACCATCCATGCTGTATGGAATGGTTCCGGAGAACCAAGAACCATATAGGAACAATCAGTGCAATTAATAATAGCCAACTATATTCTTTAAAGGTTTGTTTACTTTTTAATATTTTCAAATAGATTCCCAAGCAAAGTAAGATTCCGATGATACCTGCATAAAGTAAAGGAAGTAAGCCTTTAGCCTTGATATTTATCCAGATAAAATTCAGAATATTGGGTATGGTCATTTCCATGCCTTTATATTGGTTTGAGGTTCTGAGTTCTGCACTTTGCATGGCATCTGCTAAAATGTTGTTTCCTGTCAATAAATATCCTATCATCCATTTAGATGCCCAAAGCAAGCCATATCCCAAAGCCCAGGCTATACTAATAGCTATTACTATTTTCCATGTGTCTTTAGGGTGTTTTGTCAGCATATATACAATAAGTGGTAATCCTAAAGTAAGTTGTGGGGTGGTTAGGAAATCTAAGTAGCTGGTGATTCCTCCAATAATGAAGAATGTACCAAGTATGTTTGCATCCGATTTCGTTAACATTGGTATTTTCATCAGTAATATCATGCTGATAAATGCAATGTAAAAACAGGTCGAGAACTGCATTGAGTAAGGTACAATTGGAAAGTTTATAAGTAGTAATGATAGTCCGAATAGGCAAGCTGTTCCTGTAGAGATTTCATGTGCTAGTAACCATATAATCGAAATAATCAGCATTGTAAAAATTATATAGTTTAGTATGCGTATTTGTGGATAAGTCAATATAGTTAGTAATGGGCGTAAAGTAACTTGGTAACCTTGCCAGTATCTTCCATAACTACTTTTCTCCAAGTCCTCGGTTTCCCCTTGAGCTACTTTTTCCGTGTCATAAGCTAAATCCATAAAGTTTTTGGATTTATAGTCATAATTCATCATTCCAGCTTCTATAGGATGCTTACTATCTGCTGAGATGGCTAAATTTAGCATATAAGTATCTGTAAAATTATCCATCTGGAATAGCTTGAAATTGAAGAATTTCTTATATAATCCTTCTTTTTGTAAAGTATGTGTAGAGGTAATTACGTTTTCTTTGATTGATGATTGTGGTATGGTGTGTACGCCAATAATTAATCCTGTAAATAGAATTAATAAAGTGGAATAGCTTATGATAATTTTTTTTAATAAGTTCATGGTTGTTTATAGTTTAAAACCTTGTGATATAATTCAAGCATTTGTAACGCTTTATTGTCCCAAGACAGTTCTTGTTGTCTTTTATAGCATCCTTCGGCAAGTTTCTGAAGAGTGGGGCGATTTTGATATAGGTAATTAATTTTCTGTGCAAAATTTGTTATAGACAGATTGGGAGTAGATAAAGGAATCTTAATTCCCACCTCCTCGTTGACTGAATCACCTTGTCCACAAGTATCAAAGCAAACTATAGGTAAGTTATTTCCAATAGCTTCTAAAACGACATGTGGAGTTCCTTCTGCTACACTGGTAAAGAAAAACAGATCACTTTCCTGCATGATTTTTTGTACTTCCTCATGTGATACAGCTCCATACCATTTACACTGGGGTTCGATACCCAGATTTTTCGCTAAAGCTTGGTAGGGAAGATTGTTTCCTCCTCCTACAATATGTAATTTGATATGAGGATTTTTAGTTTTAGCAATACTTTGTAATGCTAAACTCAATTGTTTTCTGAAATCCATTTTTCCTACCCAAAGTACATCCAAATATTCTTTTCTTGATTTGTCAATAATTGGATGTTCCTGAATATAGCAACCGGTTTCATTTAATAGTGGAGATTCAATCTGAAAATATTTTTTGAAAGTATGCTGCGAATTGGATGATGCTGATATTACGAATGAGGCCCGTTCTGTTGCCAATCGTACTCTTTTTGCATGTTGAAGTTGCCATTTGGTAATGGTATTTTTCAGTTGCATAAATAATTTCGTTTTTAAACTGGCTCCCTCTAAATAAGCCATTGGGAAACTTTCCTTGGCATCCACCGGTCCCCATACAAAGGGGATATTGGAAATCTTCCATAAATATCCCGGTTCACGGAAACCAATCATATTTAATTGATGCAGAATGTCAATATTCGTTTGTTGGCAAATATCCTTTGCTATCTGGTAAGTTTTCCATTGCCATCCTTTATAGTATTTATAGAAACGCCAATCACCCTGATTCCAGCACATTTTGCGTATTTCTTCTGAAACAGGATTGTAATAGAAATGCATATTTTTCCCTTGTGGAAGTGTCTGAATAACTTCTTCTATATTATCTTGAAACTCCCCTTCTGTAATAATGTGTAGTTCACAATATTTGGCAAGATTTATGCACCAGTTCCATGCCATTCCAGGTTCGCTACCCATATTGGGGGAACACGCGTATGCATTGATTAAAATAGAAATCATTTTTGTAAAAATGTTTTTATTCTTTTGAGAATTGTACTTAGTGTATTTTGATATTTTATTTTCATATTTGGATTAATGTATGTACGGTTGTATCCTCTTTTTTTTAGTTCTGTATGAAGGCTAACATGCTCACATTTTACTTCAACTCCTCCATAAAGATTATCAATAACGAAGTAACGTAAATTTTTTATTTGTTCATATTTATAAATTGCTAATCCTCCAAATGCAGAAAATACTCGTATAAATGGCATGTTATAACTTAAATTGGCCCATATATATCTATTTTGATTTATTGTTATTTCCGATTGTGGTCTATCTTCTGTTCCGTCCTCAATTAATGCATAAGTGTCATGATATCTTTTTTTTAGGTGAGGAGAACGAGAATAACTGTTTGATGCAATAACATCCCATTCTTGGTCTGTCCCAAAAGATGATATAACTCCTTTTATATTAATTTTTGCAACATCTAAATCTACTATAATAATATAATCTGATTTTAAGTTATGAGAATTAATGTATTCTAAATATTGATTCCTATACTCTGCCATTTTTTGGATTCTCCTTCTACTATTAGAACTATTATATTCTTTGGGAATAGGAATTTCCTTAAATTTATCTTCTTTATAATTAGCTACATGTACATGTATGTTTTTGTTATTTTTAGCCCAATGTTGTAAAACTGTTTTTGTACTATCATGACTATTGTTCTCGAATACGATGACTGTATATTTTTTGAAGTAAGATCCAATTTTCTCTATAACAGGGATATTGTGTTGTAAATTATATGCACAATCTCTGACAATACTACAAAAAATTACATCTTTATTTTTGATATTATTTATTCCTTCTTTATAAAGAGAGCTGAAAGAATTCATTTTATATATTTAGGATTAAGGTGATTTTTTATCATATTTGTAACTCTACTTGCAATTTTATTGCACAAATATGCAACTAATAAGATGCTAATTATTGATATTATTATTTTATAAGGCCATTTTATATTTGTTTGTTTAATGAGATTTATAATTGTAATTTGTGTGACATATATTTCAAGGGTTAAATTTGATATGTAGGAAAGAATATTTTTTATTTTATTGGAAATAGATATACTTGATATGTAGAAAGCACTTTGTAAAGCATAATGGATAAATATAAAAAGTATCAGAGGTTGAATGATAAATTGCCAGAATATAAGTGTCGGATACACTTCTGATAATTCTTTGTATGCATAAAAAATTATTATAGATATTAGGCAATAAATGATAGAAAGCTTATTGTATAAGATTGTTTTACCTTTTGTGTAAAATCCATATAAGAAGAATAAGAAACAATAAAACCATATTTTGATTCCGCCCTCGTCCATAACAATTTGTGTATGATTTACATAGAATAGATAATAAATACTATGTATGATACTAATCGTAATTACTGATAATGTCCTGAATATAGTAAATTGTTTGTTTAATATGTAAAATATAATATAGAATATTAACAGGGCATTTATAAACCAAAATGAAGTTGGGTATATAAAATTATAGATTTTTATATCTTTAATTAATAAAAGAAGTATTGTTCCAATCCATATGCTTGGCATTATTCGAGTCCATTTATTGATTAACCATTCTCCTTTATATTTCTCTGATTTTATAGATGATAAATAACCGCTGCAGAAAAAAAATAATGAGTTACCTAATATCCCTCCAATAAATAATTTGTCAATTGGCATTGGCGCAAAAGATTTAAAATGAAACCATGTAATAAATATGGTTGCGAGGACTTTTAGAATAGTGATATGATTATAATATAATATTCTCATCTTGTAATGAATTAGCTGTGTATAATGTACATAAGTCTACTATATAACCTTATAAGTATTGTATTGTAAGACATTGCGGATTTATAAAGTTGTCTATTTATGTTGATGTCATCAGGATAGGTTATGTTTTTAGTTCCATCAATATCAAATTCATATTTAAATCTACTCCATTTCTTACAATTGGTGCCTTCTCCGTCAAATCCGTTATTTTTTACTTTACTTATAATTGGAAATAGTGAGAACTTATTTTGTAAAAATTGGGAAAAACAAAAGCGAATAGCCCAAGAATTCCCCCATCCTTCTTTCACAGAACGTAACATTCTAAAGCAATCTGATCCTCCCCATTTATTAAAGGCTTTTCCTAATTTAGAGTACTTATCCCAGTCTTTTAGTTCCCAGTCTACACTATTCCATCTATCTGCCCATGTGCCCCACCCCCACGAACTACTACGAGTACAAAAATAAGTATCGTATTTATATCCTTTAGGTATTTTTACTTTATTGGAATATCCACAGATTGAAAAAACTTGTTTTTCATCTTTATATTTATCAAGTCCTTGATTCATATACGCAAGGAAATTGCTAGCAAAAACTAAATCATCTTCTAATACAATTGCTTTTCCATACTTATTTATTATTTGGGTAACTCCTTGAATAATAGAATCTCCTAGTCCCTTATTTTTTATACTAAAAAAACAATTGACTGATTTAAACCCTTTTATGCTATTTGCGTACATTTGAACAGCATGAACTTTTTCTGATTCTCCTGGTTTATTGGTACGGGGACCATCTACGAAAATATATAAATCAGATTTTTTCGCTTCTTCATTTTGGAGTAATGATTGAACTGTGTTCTTTAATGCATTAGGGCGATTAAAAGCAAAAATAATAACTGGTGCAAACATTTGTTAATTAATTTGGTAATATTCTGTATTTATTTTCCCGTTTTTAGATATAGTTTTAGCTGGTATTCCCACAGCCACACTGTTGTCAGAAATATCATTAACAACGACAGCTCCCGCTCCAATTATAACATTGTTTCCTATATTTGCATATTCCGGCGGATACCCGTTCATCATTTCCGGTGATATCCGTT
>USCK01000122.1 GCA_900553205.1 uncultured bacterium
TTCTAAAATTTTATTTACTGCGTTTTCTACAGTATCATTGACGATAATATAATCGTATTGCTTAGAGTTCTCAAGCTCGGATTTTACACATTTTAATCTCTTTTGGATAGCTTCTTCTGTTTCTGTGTGACGACCTCTAAGACGAGCTTCTAATTCTTCCAGAGAAGGTGGGGCTATAAATATTAAAAGAGCCTCTGGCATTTTTTCTTTTATTTGCAAAGCTCCTTGAGTATCAATCTCTAGCAAAACATTTTTATTATTATTAAGGCAATCCTCAACATATGATTTTTTAGTGCCATAACAATTCCCAGAGAACTCTGCCCATTCCAAGAAATCCTCATTTGCTACTGATTTATCGAATTCTTCTTTTGTTAGGAAGAAATAATTAACTCCATGCTCTTCGCCTTCTCGTTTTCCTCTTGTTGTACAAGATATTGAAAGGTTTAAATTAGGGCATTTTTGTAAAAGGGACTTTATAACAGTTCCTTTGCCGACTCCTGAAGAACCAGAGATTACCAATAATTTTGTTTTATTTTGTGACTCGTTCATTTTATTGAATTTTAACTAAAACTAGAAGCTTTTTCAACCTTTTGTTTATTCTTTAATCTTTCAATAGTTTTAGCAGTGATAAATGGTAAATCCATTTTTTCTGTAAATATTTCAATGTAGCACATTTTATCTTGATGTTCAGCCAATTTCAAAGCTGTATCAAACTCTTTGTCTGTTGAAGCTTGAGCTATCCAAATATCACCTGCAAACAATTCAGGAAGTTTTGCATAATTCCAGTCTGCAATTTCGTTGAAGGAATCATTTGGGTCATTTGATAAAATTCTTTCTATTGTATAGCCTGAATTATTCAAAACAATAACGATTGGTTTAAGACCTCTTCTCATCATATTCCCGATTTCCATAGCAGTTAATTGATGAGAGCCTTCGCCAGTGAACAATATTGTTCTTCTTGATTTATCAGCCATACAACCACCCATGGATGCTGGTGTAGCCCAACCTATTGAACCCCATAGAGTTTGAGTATTTGCAATAACATTCTTTGGTAATTTCATACCTGCAAACCCATGCATAATAATACCGGTTTCAATGAATAACAAATCATCTTCTTTAAAGAATTCTTGTAATCTTGGATAGATGTATTCAGAAGTTAATTTCTCATTTTTGATAACAGAAGGTTTGTAACCTGTATCAGTTACCATAATGTTATTAGAACGAGGATTAACTGAGTCTGTTAATCTCTCCAAAACATCATTCATATAAATATTTTCGTATTTTTTATGATTGATTACAGAATAAGTTCCGTATATAGCGATATAATCTTCGGTTTTGTATGGTAAAGCAAACCCGAAGGAATTTAAGTCACTGTATATTGTTCCTACAGATATTGCACAATCGCTTTCTGTAAGATATTTGTATGCTGTTTCGTTTCCAAATTTACCGAGAAAAGTTCCTAAGTAATTAGGTGTATCAAAATCTATAATCCCTGCACCCATAAGCAAATTACTTGCAGGAATACAAGTTTTTTCTGCAAAAGTTCTGTATTCATCTTCTGCCAAAAATCGTTTAATTAAAGTGTCACCAATTATAACAGGAGATTTTGATGCGTTAATCATTGCAGTTGCTTTGTCGATAAACTCATCAAGATTCGTTTTATCACTTTGTACAGTTTTAACTTCTTGCATAGAATTAATTTCTAATTCTGTTATATCCATTGGAATTGCTAAATAAACCGGACGTTTAGTAGTTTTAAATACATTTATAATTCTATCTATTTCTGATTTAGCATTTTCTTTTGTCAAAAATGCAGTAGATTCAACAACTGGTTCAAAAGCTTTTTCAAAAACATAATAATCAGGGTGTTGAAAATTATGATGCAATAATATTTTGTTTTCAATGTTATTTGTTGTCGGAACACCAACAATATGGATAACAGGAATATTTTCTGCATAACTTCCTGCTATTGCATTCATAGCGCTAAGTTCACCAACACCAAAAGTCGTAACAACAGCACCATAACCTTTTACTCTGGCATAACCATCTGCTACATAACCTGCGTTTAATTCGTTTGAACAACCAATCCATTTCGCTTGTTCATTATCTTCAATCGCATATAAAATGTTGAAGTTGTAATCACCCGGAAGTCCAAAAAACTCCGTAATCCCTAGATTTACTAATGTTTTTATTAAATAATCTGCTACTTTCATAATAATTATATATTATCACAGACAAAATTTGTATTTATATTATCTTAATAACTTAGATAAATCTCAAAAATTATGTTAGTATATTGCTATGGAAAAATTGATAGACAATCTTAAAGAACTAGGGCTTAACACATACGAATCAAAGGTTTATATTGCGTTATTAAAGAAAAACCCTGCAACAGGATATGAAATTAGCAAAATTGCAAATATTCCTCAAGCTAGAACTTATGACACATTAAAGACTTTGGCCTTTAAAAAAATAGTTGTAGCAACAAACTCAAAACCTGTTGAATACTCACCTATAAAACCTAAAGAATTAACTAAAAGATTCAAACGAAAAATGGCATCTACTATAGATTATTTAGAAAACCATTTACCAGAAGTAAAGGACAATTATAACGAACCAATACTGTCTATATTTGGTACAACTAATATTCAACAAAAAATTATAGAAATTCTTCGTTCTGCAGAAAAAGAAATTTATCTTGAAATTTGGTCAAAAGATTTTGATTTCATAGAAGAAGAATTAAAAAATGCATATAACAGAAATGTCGAAATTAGAATTGTTGGTTATGACAACCTAAAAACCAACTTTGGACTTGTTTATGAACACCCTTTTTCTAAAAACATTGAAAACCATCTTGAAGGAAGAATGATTGCACTAGCTGTCGATTCTAAAGAAGGTGTTGTCGGCAAAATATTTTCACAAAAATCAAATTCTACCAGTATTTTATGGACACAAAACGAAAATTTTCTTTTTCTGATAAAAGAATTTATTGTGCATGATATGTACTTATTAGATGTACAAACAAACTTGCTTGACGAAATGAAATACACTTATGGCAAAGGCTTGAAGCATCTACACGACAAGATTTTAGGCTCTAACAATATTTATAATATTAAATAAAAGGTCTTAAAATCATCGGTATAAGTTCGTCTATCAAAGATATGAAAAATACGATAAACATAATTATCGCAAATATTTTTTGCATATCAGAGAATAAAAATTCTTTTTTATTCTTTCTCATATCTTCAATACCGTTATGCTCCATTTTGAAAGGTTGTACAGGTAGTTGTTTTTCAATTTCCTCTAAAACTTTGGCAAACTTAACTTTGATAAGCAGGTTGTAAGAATCCATATTCAACCACCATAAAATACAAACACCCATACCAACTATAGAAAATATAAATGGTAAAGAAAGTGCATATACAAATATGACATTTTTAGAAAGATTAACCAATAGTAACAATACAATTACTAAAACCATATAAAAACGGTTTACACCAAAACTTCTTTTTATAAAACTATCTTTTTGTTCTGCATATAACTTATATTGTTGCATAACAAGGTTTAATCTTTCAGATTCGTACATAAATATTATCCTTCCTAATAATTATTTCTGCGATTATAAACTTCATTCATCAATTCATCAAAATCTTTTTCATCAAGAGTTTCTCTTTCTAGCAACGATTTTGAAATAAATTCTAACATATCACGATTTTCTGATAATAAGTGTTTTGCAATATCATATCTTTCATCAATAATGCGTTTAACTTCTTTATCTATATCAGCCGCAATTTCTTCTGAGAAGTTTCTTGTATGACCAAAATCACGTCCCATAAACACATGTTCTTCAGATTTGCCATAGGTTAAGTTACCCATTTTGTCACTCATACCGTATGCAGTAACCATTTTTCGTGCGATATCAGAAACTTTTTCAAGGTCATTAGATGCACCTGTAGTTACAGAATCACTACCATATATAATTTCTTCAGCAACTCTACCACCCAATGTCATTGTAATCCTATCTAACAACTGAGATTTTTTCATTGTTAAATAATCTTTTTCAGGCAATGTCATAGTAATACCAAGAGCCATACCTCTAGGTATTATAGAAACTTTATGTAGAGGGTCACAGTTATCAAGAAGTTTTGCTAATAAAGCATGACCGACTTCGTGATAAGCAGTGTTTGTTTTTTCTTCTTCTGAAATAATACGACTTTTCTTTTCAGGTCCAGCCATAACTTTATCAATAGCTTCTTCCAAATCCTGCATTGTTATTTCTGTTTGGTCATGTCGTGCGGCTAACAAAGCTGCCTCATTAAGCAAGTTTTGTAAATCTGCACCTGTAAAACCAGGGGTTCTCTTTGCTAATATTTTCAAATCAACTTCTGATGCTAAAGGTTTGTTTGTCGCATGGACATTTAAAATTTGTTCTCTACCTAAAATGTCAGGCTTATTTATCACTATTTGTCTATCAAAACGACCTGGTCTTAATAACGCATTATCTAAAATGTCAGGTCTGTTTGTAGCTGCGATAACTATAATGTTTGTATTTTTATCAAACCCGTCCATCTCAACAAGTAATTGATTAAGAGTTTGTTCACGTTCATCGTGTCCACCACCAAGACCAGCACCACGTTGACGACCAACGGCATCTATTTCATCAATAAATATAATACAAGGTTGATGCTTTTTTGCTTGGTCAAACAAATCTCTTACACGACTAGCACCAACACCAACAAACATTTCAACAAAATCTGAACCACTTATTGAGAAAAATGGAACACCAGCTTCTCCAGCAACAGCTTTTGCCATAAGAGTTTTACCAGTACCGGGAGCACCAACTAAAAGTACACCTTTTGGTATTTTTGCACCTAACTTAAGATATTTTTCACCATGCTTTAAGAAATCAACAATTTCTTCAAGTTCTTTCTTTTCTTCGTCTATACCTGCAACATCGTCAAAAGTTGTTTTTACCTTACTATCTAATAGCATTTTAGCCTTGCTTTTACCAAAAGACATGGCTTGAGAACCACCAGCTTGAATACTTTTGGCCATTACAACTAAAAATATAATAAATAATAAAGGCAACACTAATGAACCAAAAATATTTATCATTTGAGAAGATTCACTAGGCTTTTTGACACTTATATTAACTTTTGCAAGTTCTAATTTTTTCATAATATCAGAATTTTGAGGAATCAAAACATGGTACTGTAAAGTAGGAGAAGTCTTAGAAACCCCGTATAAAGGATTAACCTGTTGAGTTTTAGTAGGAACTTCTTGCTTAGTTGGTAGAGCAAGAAGTGAATCTTTATCCATTTGAACACTCTTAATTTCTCCAACTTGAAGTTTTTGCACAAACTCAGTATAAGTTAATTCTTTTGTATTTGTAGTTGGCCCGCTAAAAAGCATTGAAACAAATGCAAGAACCATAACACCTAAAATAACATACATGCCAACGGATTGACTTTTATTCATAAGCACTCCTCATAAATATATTTACTCTATGAGTATAACAAAAACATATAAATTATAGTAGTTTGAAAAAATAAAATAAAAAACACTTTACAAAAAAAAATCACCATGTACAATAATAAATGTGGTCGGAAGAAAAACCGATTGCAGACCAAAAACTCGAATGGGGGTTTAGCTCAGCT
>USCK01000123.1 GCA_900553205.1 uncultured bacterium
CACCGACTCTTGGTATCATCGGTGCTGTTTTAGGTTTGATTCAGGTTATGCAAAATCTTGCTGATCCGTCAAAACTTGGTGAAGGTATTGCTGTTGCGTTTGTTGCAACTATTTATGGTTTGGTTGCAGCTAACTTGTACATGCTTCCTTGCTTTAATAGAATTAAAAATATTTACGGAAAAATCTTTCTTTCAAAAAATGTTATTATAGAGGGTGTTCTTGCTATACAAGCAGGTGAAAGCCCTACATTAATCAGTCGTAAATTAGGCTCTTTTATACTTGGTGCAAGCTCAAAAGGAATGGAAAACAATGGCTAAAAAAGCAAAACCACCTGAACATGAGAATTTGGAACGTTGGCTGGTATCTTATGCCGATTTTATGACCTTGCTTTTTGCAACTTTTGTTGTGCTTTATGCTTTGTCGCAGACCGATGTCGCAGAATTAAGCAAAATTGATGAGTCGTTGCAGCGGGCCTTTTCAAAAGTTTCTATTTTGCAAGGTAATGACGGAATCATGGATGGTGGACAAAGTATTATGGACGCAGGTGGTGGGTCTGCATTTATTCAAGAGCTTATGGCTGAATATATCAGTCCGAAGTATGAATCTCAGTCTTTTGAACAAATAGAAAAACAAATTGACCAAATGAAGAAAGATGGTGAACTTGAAGGTGTGGATTCTCAAATAACCGACCAAGGCTTGTTGATTACATTTGATGAAAAATATTTGTTTGCGTCAGGTTCAGTTGATTTGAGTCCTGCTGCCAAAAAACTTTTGGATAAAGTCGGAGTTTTGATATACGAAAAATTTGTTATGCACTCAATAAGAGTTGAGGGTCATACTGACAGCTCTCCGATAGCTTCTGCGAGATTCCCTTCTAACTGGGAATTATCAAGTGCCAGAGCATGTACGATAGTCAGATATATGATTTCTCGTTTTAAATTTAATCCTTCTTTGTTCTCTGCTGTTGGTTATGCTGATACACGCCCTGCAGGTGGTGGAACGGCTCAAAGAGATTCAAGAAAAGACAGAAGGGTAGAAATTTTAGTACTTAAAAACAAGTTGAATTCTATCGAAAAACCTCAAAATGCAGTTTTGAAAATGTCAAAAGAACAGCAGTTAAAATTGCAGACAGATAGAAAAGAACTTGTTTCTTCAATAAAATCTGACCATAGTATTTCGCCTGCTGCTCAAGCGTTGTTAAAAGGTAGCGGCTCTGATAAACGCCGAGTTATTGATATGAGAAATTATGCAGAATCTAAGGGAATTACTCTTGATAATAAAGAATTGTATAACAGAGTAGGGGTTCCAAAATATGATATGCAAGATAAAAGTGTAGAAAAACAGTTACGGAATAATGAAGATTTTTAGAATATGATTGAGTATTATGTAGGATTATCGTTGGCGCCTTCTGCCACAATAGAAACAGGTATTGCAATATTAGACCAAAATAATACAATGATTTTGGTTGATAAGTTTTTTACGATGAAAGATGTTCAACATTTTTTTGATAATTATTCATCTTTGAGAAACTCAAAAATTTGTATTTCTTTACCTTGGGATAATACCTTGATGACAGGTAAATGGAGAATACTGTCAAAACCGTATCAGTTGATAAATACTACTAATAAACAAAAGTTTTTTAATGTTGATAATTGGACTCAAAGATTTTCTACAAGAGGGTGCGATTATTTTACTTCTTTGGTTGAAGAAAAAGAAGTTGATATAAGCCGTTATGACTTGTATTTGTCCAAATTGAAACTGGATTTGTACTCAAACTATAAACAACGGTCTCCTGCAGATTGCAAGTTTTTGCAAAACATTTTGAGAACAGAGTTTGGTTTTTCTGATATTCCTAACAATATGATGCCTGCAGGCGCCTTGGAAGCTATGATTGGCGCTTTGGTTGCAAGAGAAAAGGCAAACGGTAATTCAGAAGTTTTGTATTCTTTTAAAGGACTTGATGTTGTAAATGTGCATGATTCACATTTAGTTTATAAAGCTCCTTTAATCCCTGTAGAGTAAGGGTTGGGTTTACATAATCAAATTTACGGTTCATGTATTGTGAGATTAGTTCGCAGTTGCCACCTGTTGCAACTATTGTTGCTTTCGTACCCATTTCTTTTTCACACTCGGAGAGTAGTCCTTCTACCATGCAAGCTGTTCCTCTGATTACACCTGATAGTATTGCATCAAGTGTGTTATCCCCGATTGCTTTTTCTGACACTGTAGCATCAAGTTTAGGCAGTTTTGATGTACATTTACTGAGTGATGTAAGCTGGGTATTTATCCCCGGGGCTATGACACCACCTATAAACTCACCTTTAGAGTTTACAATATCAAAAGTGTTTGCCGTTCCAAAATCTACAACAATCACAGGCAATTTGTATAATTGAGCAGCTGCAATTCCATTTGCTATCCTATCTGCACCTATTTCGTTGTTGTCTTTAAGCTTTAATTTGATACCAATATCTAAGTTGGGTGATAGAATAACTGCTTCTATACCAAAAGCGGATAATACTGCATCATAAAGTGTTTTGTCTAACCCGTTTACGACAGAGGCTATTATGCAACCTTCAATGTTTATTGAGCCAAGTGTATCAATAAGAAGGTCTTTGTAAGTATCAGTTGAGTAATGAATATTAGATGGTATTCTTTTAATACTATCTATACTTTCACCATTAAAGATACCTATGGTTATGCTTGTATTTCCGATATCAAGTGCTAACAACATACAATTAATCCTTTATAGGGCTAATTGTATATCAAACAGACTTAATGTAAATAAGAATTAAGATCTGTATGCTGTTGAAGATGCACTGCTTTGATCTGAAGCTTGTGGATTTTGCGCAAAAAATATGCTGACATCTTTTACCAAATTAACACCACTCTTTATTACTTTGCCCATAAAATCGTCTTCTTCAGGTTTTCTTTTTATAGTTCCAGCATTGTAGTCAAGTTTATGTCCTGTTGATTGTATTCCACCGTTTCTCATGTTTTGTCCTCCATAAATAAGGTTTACATATATATAAAGTATATATCTTTTAAATAATTGCCTTTTTTATGACGCATGGTTAATAAAAGTTTACATTTGAGAAGTCATTTAATAAGAGCTAAGAACATGAGTTTTTGTGAGCAAATAGTTAGTTTCTTGGGGTAATTTTGAACTCTTTAGGGCTTAAAGCCTGTAACAGCTTGAAAGATTTTTTAATTATTACAATTTGTTAAAAATTTGGAGCTTAACTAGCAAATAAAATTTTGTTCAATTATTAATACCAGTGTACAAAGACAAAGGAGGAAAAATTAAATGTCTAAATTAGGATCAATTATGATGGCTATGGGTATTAAAAAAGCTGCACCTGCAAAAACAGTTGCTAAAGAAGCTGCAAAGGTTGTTTCTAAACCTGCAGCAAAAGTAGAAGCTAAAGCTGCTGATGCAATGGAAGCTCAAGGCCGTGCAATGGTTAAAAAATATCAAAAACCTGAAATCGAAGTTGTAAAAATGGAAAATCCAAAATCATTAAGAGCTACATCTGCTGGTGCTGGTGATGGTGGTGATGTTGATGGACCAAATATGGATTTCTTCAGTGAGCCTTCTAATCCATCTTATTCAGTTTGGGAATAATAATTAAATAGCCAATAAATAAAAATTTAAAGAGGTGATAATTATTTATTAATTATCACCTCTTTTTTGTTATTTGTCATTACAAGCGTTAGTGAAGTAATTCAGAATATCCATTCGTCATTCAGAGCCGATAGGCGATTAATCTTAAGCAAGTCTTGGCAGAGATATTTCGCTATGCTCAATATGACGAGTCATTCCGTACTACGATACGGAATCTGTCAGTTTGATGTTTTGATAATAATCAGAATTGACAGATTTTACGTCATTACGAGGGAATGTAAAGACCGAAGTAATCCAGTTCCTTCAATAAACACTAAACAAATTTAATATGCCTAAATTGATTATTTACTGGATTGCCACGTCACTTCGTGACTCGCAATGACGGATTGAACTGTTTTGAATATCTTCCATACTCACAGAAATTCGCTCTGCTCGGCTTGCCGAAGAATTTCATGCAATTGTTTGTTAGAGATATTTCGCTATGCTCAATATGACGAGTCATTCCGTACTCCGATACGGAATCTGTCAATGCCGATTGTTTATTACATCAAACAAACTAATCTTGTTCCTTGTTAGAGAGTATCTAATGTTCTGTGTAAGTTGATAGAGAAATAACAATTAATAAAACCTGTCAGCAATAAAATTATTATCATTAACTAGTATTAAAATAATACTAATACCACAAGTGTAATTAGATATAATTAAATAATTTGATTTCAATATTATTGATATATGAAAAAATGTAAAATTTTGTAAAAAACAAATCATGTAATGTCAAAAATAATTTATCAGGAAACTTTACATGTTAGAATGGATTTTGAGGTTAGTGGGGAAATCAACCAATCCACAATACAAATCTTAAAAGTTAGTGATTATTTATGCTAGATATATATAAGGAAGTGAATTACATGAAAAACAATATTTTCAAAAAACTCATCGCTAGTGCATTATGTTTGTCTTTTATGACTTTGCAAACAACATTTGCAGATCCAATCTCCGTTCTTCCTGATAATGGTTATGGTGGTGCTCAAATTGACAAAGTTCATCAACCTGGTAATTTTGAGGGAGTTACTTGGGGTGCAAATGGGGCAAATAAAAATGAGGCAAACTTAAAATTTACTGGTGATACCGTTCTTGATTGGGGATTTTTAAATGTTGGAAAAAATCAATCTTTAAACTTCATCAACGGTAATAATGCTGTTTTGAATAACGTTCTTAACGGTATGTCAACAATCGCAGGTTCAATAACAGGTGGTCAAGGTGCTATTATTATATCTAACCCAAATGGTATGTTAATGACAACAGGTGGTTCAATTCAAACTGGTGGTACTTTGGTATTAACAACACAAGATTTAGTTAATAAATGGACTTTAGACAACGGTAAATTGAATATCAACTTTAACGATGCAGCTTTTAAAGATAATACATATAGCGTAATTGCATTAAATACAGGTAAGGTTTTCTCAGGTGGTGATATCAATATCATCGCAAAAGGTATTGATGTAAAAGCTTCTGATATTACAGGTAACAATATTTCATTTACAACAAAAGATGGTTCTAATTTTATTGCTGCTTCTGCAGATACATCAAGAACAAATGATATTAAATTTAATAATGATTCTTCAATACAAATAGCAAATTCATCAATACGTTCTAGTAATCCCGATGGTGTAATTGATTTAGTTACTGATAATAGTAATGCTTTTATGGCAAATAGTAGTTTAACAGCAAAACAAGCAAATATTACAACTAAAAAGGCATCTACTTTAATAAAAGACAGTACCGTAGATGGCTCTCTTTCAGTAAAGGCAGATAATCAAACTCTTATTAAAAAAAGTGTTGTTACAAAAGATTTAACTATTGATGCCGGTCAACTATTTATCAATTCATCAAAATCACCAACAACAGATTTAACCGAGGTAGGTGGAAACTTCACTGCAAATTCACAA
>USCK01000124.1 GCA_900553205.1 uncultured bacterium
TAATTTTCTTCCAAATTCATTTGCAACTACTAATATGTCGGGAGTAGATAATATTGGAACAATAAAAAATTGTTATTCGGCAACTACTTCTGATGAAACTCCATTTACACAACCAAATCCGAATTTATCTGCAGAACCAACAATTTCTGCAACTCCTAATAATACAACTCCTTTAAAACTAAATTGGAGTTATTTGTCTGATGATACTTCTTTTAAAATAGGAATTGATACAACAAATAACTCGTATCTTTCAGTTAATACAGGTATATCAATCAATATAAGAACTCTTGATGTTAAAACTCAACAGTCTGCACAATCTGCTCTTGACCAGCTAGATGAAGCGATAGCTCAAATCACAGAAAAACAAACCCAAATCGGGGCTATGCAAAATCGTTTTTCATCTGTTTTAACTTCTATAGAAGTTAACAACGAAAATATTACATCAGCATTATCTACGATAAGAGATGCTGATGTTGCAAAAGAAAGTTCGGCTTATATTCGGGCTCAAATATTACAACAAGCATCTGCAACATTATTGGCAGTTGCAAACCAAGCTCCTAGCATCGCTCTAAGCCTGATTAGAGGATATGGAAAGGTAGGATTTAGTTATTGAGGCATCAGTCACTTTGAGGCAAAATCTCTAGCAAGAAGTTACTAAGAACAAAGTGACTAAGTTATTAAGAAAATAACTGTTTCTTATTCACTTATTCACTTATTTACTTATTAACTTATATGTTTACGCTTGCTCTAACTCATTAAAAAAATTCTTATTTGCTTCTAGAGTATCCTTTGATGCAACAATAGAATATATAGGCTTGTTAGCAAATGCATATTGAGCAGCTTTTTGGACATCTTCTTTGGTCATTGAATCTATAATATCAAATTTTTCGTTTATCATATTACTGCCATAAGGTGTGGTTTGTCCGTTATTTATAGCCTCAACTACATTTTTTTGTCCATAAGAGCTTGTTCTTAGTCTATCCTTAAATTCTTTTTTAGCAATTTCCAACTCTTTATCCGTAAACTCACCGTTCTTCATTTTGTTTATTTGGTTTGTAAACCCTTTAATAGATTTTTGAACATTATCATAAGTATGTTCACCAGTATCATTATTATCTGTCGTAGTAAGAATTTCACAAGCTACATATGAATTATCCCCTGCTCCACTGTACGCAGAACTGACAGCATAAGCAAGCTTTTCTTTTTCTCTCAGATTATTAAACAAGCCTGTTGTATCACCATTCGACAATATTCTGTTCATCAAAGAAAAAGCTACTGAATCTCTTAAATTACCGTTATCTTTAAAATTATATGCCTGTATAATTTCTGCTTGAGAATGAGGTGCTTCTTTGGTTACAACCTTGCTCTTTTCTGTTGGTTTATACAACTCATAAGGTTTTGGTTGATTTAATTGTACGGCAGGCATCTGTGCAAAAGATGACAAAACACTGTTTTGAACTTTTCTATCAGCCATAGGCGCTGCAACAGCAACCGTTGCAGAGCTGTTTGTCATAATGTTTGAATACAAATCTTTTACATCGTTTAAAGTAACCTTATCAATATTATCTAATATATCTTTTGCCGTATATCCAAATGTAGAATTAGGATACATGGTTTTTAAAAGTCCTTCTTTAGCATCAGGCTCGTTTGTAGATAATATTTCTTTTACAATATCTTTTTGTTTGTTAAAAGTCGCCTCATCAAACTTTGGCATCATTAACTGCTCTTGAGTGATATTAATGAAGTTTTGGACATTACTTGCAGGCATTTTTCCACTAATCTCAATAACTCCACCCTCTTTCACCGAAATTGATTGTGATATATTGTTTTTATCCAAATAATCACCGAACGCATCAACATCTTTATTGGCTGTTTTGTCTTTCAACATTCTTAATAACAGCATCTCTGTCCCCGGTTTGCTTTCGATAAGATTTTTAGGAGTGTATGTAATCTTAGCCTTAGCATTACTGTTTTGTGGGGTATCATAAAGCGCTATATCATAATTGTTATTCAATTTATAATTACTTATTTTGGTTTTATCTATCGGTGAAGAATGATGAACCCCGCCTTTGAACGAAACTTGAGAATTATTTACTTTATCATAATTTGTTTTTAAACTTTCATTCGTCACGCTTGCAGGGTGAACTACTGCAACAGAAGCCTTTGAAGTATCCATATACTTATGAACGGCATCCTCAACATCTTTTGCCGTTAATGAATCAATTATTTTCTCTTGATTTGTAATATCAGAAATTCCAAAACTTAGCGACCCGCTTCCTATAATATAATTCAACCTGTCAGGGTCTTCGTACCTATCTTGATATTTTGATTTTAAAGAAGTTTTGACTTGCTCAAGTTCATTTTCATCTTTTACTTTAAAATTGTTTAATTCTGTAAACACTCTTTTTAAAGCTTTTTCAGAATTAGTTTCAGGAACATCTATATCAAAACTTATTTCAACACCGTCTGTTGGGATAGTACTTACTCTACTACAGTTTGGAGTTATACTTGCATTAATTTCCTTCAAAGGTGCAGCAATTCTTGAGTTTGATTTTAAGAACAATATACCCATAGCAACATCTATAGCTGCTTGAGCTTTTGCATCATTATTTGCAGGACCATTGAAGCATATTGTACCGTTTGTAGATACTGCCTTATCAGAGATAATATCTTTTCTTACAGTTTTTTCTATAGGAGTGAGTTTTTCAAATCGTCTATCAAGATTTGGTTTATTCTCACCTCTAAAATGTTTTGAAATCATTTTAACTGCCTCTTCAGGTTCGACATCACCTGTTATAACAGTTGTCATATTCGCAGGATAATAGTTGTTTTTGTAGTAATCTGTTACCTTTTTCTTATCTACATTTTGGATATTATCCACTCTGCCTGCAACCAAATCTTCTGATGAGCTTTGAACATTATACAAGTTTTTAGTAGCAATATTATTTGCTTTGTTTGGCATAAAATCACTGTACATATTTATTTCCGAACAAACAGGACCATGTTCTTTTTCTACCATTTCATCAGACATTTCCAAGTTGTTCATCATAGCAGCCTGCATAGCAACTGCCGTTTCTAAATCTTCTTTATTAAATTGCGGTATGCCTATTGTATAATTTGTTTCTGCCATACCTGTAGAGGCATTTGTTTCACCTCCCATTTCGGCTACTTTTCTGAACACATCGCCAACGCCCAGTTTCATATACCCGTCAGTACCAAGTGTACCATTAAATGCCATGTGTTCATTAAAATGACTTATCCCTCTTTCGCCATCTTTTTCATTCATTGCTCCGGTATTAACATAAGTATTAACAAAGGTCTTTGGAGATTTCATAGGTGCTATCATTACACGTTGACCGTTAGCCAGTTTATAACAATGAATCTCTTGACCATTTGCCATTTTTTCAACCCCAAGTTTTGTATAAGTTTGAGGTACTTTTACATTAAAATCAGACGCAACCTTAGACGGCAACTCGGTTTGATTAGTTTTGGTCTGAGGAGGAGTTGCAACATCTTGAGTTTTAGTTTGATTATATTGATTTATATAATTAACATTCGGTGTATTTATGCCATTTACCATATCTATATAAAAACTCTTTCTAAGAAAAATTTGTTAGTTTTATTAAATATTGTAACAAAAAAAATAAAAAATATGATTTCGTGTAAATTTTAATTAAAAAAAATACTTTATATATGAGTAGGTAATTATATTGTATGAATTTTGAAGGTTTAGTTAGAAATACATACCCCATAAATGTGGTACGTCCATACGAAAGTGTTAGGAACACTAGAATTAATCTGCCTAATACTCCTGATAGGGCTTCTTTTAATGGAACTCTTGATAAGTATTTAGATAGAAACACTCTAGTTGCGATAATACAATCTAACCCTGAAATAAAACAAATGTTAGCAGAAAAGGGAATACCACTAAATATTAATGTAGAAAGTTTCAAAAAAAATGTTTATAACCATTCCATAGACACAAAAAATACAGCTATTGGAATTTATAATAATTTGCCACAAAACATTAAACAAAATGCCAATGTAAAAAATATTTCAGAAGGAGCAATCCTTCATGATATAGGAAAAGTATTGATTCCTGAAAATATACTGACAAAACATAGCAAACTCTCTCCTCGAGAAGAAGATATAATGCATCTTCACTCCTCACTAAGTTCAGAAATACTAAAGAATCAAGGAGTTGATGATAATGTAATTAAAATTGTAAAATATCATCACCAAAACCCTACTCATACAGGTTATCCTCAAATGCCAGAAATAGAAAAAATTGGTATTGATAATCAAATAGTCTCTCTTGCTGATAAATATTCTGCACTTCGAGAAAAACGAAGTTATAAACCTCAAATGAGCGAACAGCAAGCTCTAAATATTTTACACAACGAAATGAATAACGGAATTTCTCCTGATGTGTATAATGCTCTCGTTAACTATACGACAACAAAGGGCAAGAATAATACCGTTACTCTAACCAATTATTTAGATACAAAAAATGCCTCACCTCAAATAAATCGAAGTTCGGCATTTTATGCTTGATTTTATAACTAGAAACTACTGCTTTAAGAAAGTTTCGTAGTTTCTTGCTAAAAGGTGAGTTCTAACTTGGTTAATCAAGTCAAGAGCAACACCAACCATGATGATTAATGATGTAGCCCCGATACCTTGCATAGTTTTGATATTAGTAACATAACTAGCAAAAGATGGAACTAAAGCAATTAATCCTAAACCTAACGCACCAATAAATGTTGTCTTTGATAAAATCTTATCCAAAGCCTCTGCAGTTGGTCTGCCAGGTTTGATACCGGGAATTGACGAACCGTATTTTTTCAAATTATTGGCTATTTCTTTAGGTTGCATATTTGGCATTATTGAAGCATAGAAAAATGTCAATAACACAATCAATGTGAAATAAATCACATAATATGTCAAACCTTCAGGACTAAATACTTTGTTAAGCATTAACACCATGTTTTGTATTGTTTCGTTGTGAATGTTTGCTTGTCCTACAACACTAAGAACAGTTGATGGGAATAACAAAATTGCAATAGCAAAGATGATTGGCATAACCCCACCCGGATTAAGTTTAAAAGGAATAAATGTGTTTACTCCACCATAAACTTTGTTTCCGACCTGTCTTTTTGGATTAACAATAATAACTTTTCTAACAGCTTCTTGCATTATTACGATGAAAACCATAGTTGCAAAGAATATTGCAAGTAACAAGAATAAGCCGAATTGTAACCCCGGATCTCTTGCAACTAACTGTGCAGTTCTTGATGAATATAGCGGGATACCTGATATAATACCAACAAAGATTATTAGAGAACCACCGTTCCCGATACCTCTTTCAGTAATAAGTTCTGATATCCACATTACAAGAATTGAACCTGCAGTTAAGGTAACAACAGATGAAATATAGAACATTGGATGGCTAACACCTGCAGTAATTGCCCCAGGAAGAAGT
>USCK01000125.1 GCA_900553205.1 uncultured bacterium
AATCAAATCTCTTAATGTTACAACTCTATTTCTGTTTAATCTTACGCTTGTTCTTCTTTGTAAAACCTCAT
This sequence comes from uncultured bacterium, assembly GCA_900553205.1. Classification (GTDB taxonomy): domain Bacteria; phylum Cyanobacteriota; class Vampirovibrionia; order Gastranaerophilales; family Gastranaerophilaceae; genus UMGS1585. The sequence goes on from USCK01000125.1 coordinate 72, forward strand.
CAATAGAAACAACATTGTTTGTTGGAATATATTCTTGTTCATAATCTAATGGCTCTTCGTCATCATAGAACTCAGGTTCTTCTGGTTGAGTGTCAAAATCTGACAATTCAACACCTTCCAAAATGTTAGATTTAAGTTTCAAAAGTATAGATGCAAATAATAAAGTTCTACCGGTAAGTCTAAGATTTTGAGATTTACTTTGAAACAAATGAGTTAAGTATTTATCTGTAATATCTATAATATCAATGTTCCAAGGGTCAATCTTTCCTTGTCTTGCCATTTGTACAAGGATTTCGATACCATCAACTTCGTTGTTTTCATTGGTTATATTATTTAGATTTAAATCAAATGCCTCTGTCATATTTTGTGAGTAACATAAATATTACTCATTCCCCCTATTCTCTACTCATCTCTGAGTTTTACCCCTGTAACTTTTGAGATACCTTTTTCTTTTTGAGTTACACCAATAGTCCTATTAGCTGATTCTATCATAGGTTTTCTGTGACTAACTACTATAAATTGCGTATCTTTTGATTGAGTTTGTACAATATGTGCAAGTTTTTCAACATTGATACCGTCTAAATTCGCATCAACTTCGTCAAAAGCGTAGAATGGTGCCGGCATGTATCTTTGTATTGCAAATACAAATGCAAGTGCTGTCAAAGATTTTTCACCACCTGACATTCCCTCAAGTCTTTGTTTCTTCTTATCTCTAGGTTGAGCCTCAATAGTCAAGCCTCCTGAGAAAGGTGCTTCAGGCTCTTGTAATATTAATGTTCCTTCACCGTCAGAAAGCTTATGGAAAATTTCTTTGAAGTTATCATTAATATTGTTATAAGTTTTCATGAACGCTTCTTTTTTGTCTTGTTCATATCCACCCATTTTTTCTAATAATTGAAGTCTTTCTTTGGTTAAAGTTTCAATTTTTTCATTAAGTTCGGTTTCTCTTGCAAGAACTTCATCATATTCTTCAAGAGCTCTCATATTAACACTGCCCAAATCGTCCATTCTCTTTGACAAACGTTGTATTTTTGATGCAATTTCTTCCTCACTCATTTCCGGAGGTGTTAGATTATCAATCTCAATACCTGCTTGTTCAAGCTCTTGTCTTACTGTATCAAGTCTTGGTTCTAGCTCCCTTCTTCTTGATTTGAACGATTCAATCTGTTCTGCAATATTTTCTATCTCAGACATTTTAAGAGTTTTTTTAGTTTTTAAATCAACTAACTTGTTATTGATTTCGTCACGTTCTTTAAGTAATGCTCCAAGTTTTTCCCGAATTTCTTCTATTTGAGCATTGTATTCTTCAAGTTTTTCTTTTAGAACAACAATTTCAGCCTCAAGCTGTTTTTTGTCGTTTTCGCTTTCTTCGTTATTCTTTAGTGCTGTTGTGATATTGCTCTTTAGAGTGCTAATTGTTGTTTTGTTAAACTCAATTCTTTGTTTAGCTACATCAATATCTTTTTCTGCGTTGCTTTTCTCAATATCCAAGCGCTTGAGCTCGTGTTCAATACCTTCTGTTTGTTCTTTTAATTTCTTCAAATCGCCTTCGTTCATCAATTTTTCAATTTCATCAATTTGAGATTGCAACTCCCCTTCTTTTTCTAAGAACTTAACATGCTCAATTTCCATTTTGTCTAACTCTTTTGTTATAGCTTCAATGGTTGGTTCAGCATCTTTTATCAATTTTTGTTTTTCTTCAAACTGTTCTTGAGAAGTTTGGTAATTATTATTTAAAGAAGATAATTCACCTTTAGCACGAGCAATTTCATTCATAGCATTGGAATAATCAGTACGAACTTTGTCTAATTTGTTTTCAAGCTCTTTTTTCTTACTAACCAATTCTTGTTGTTTCTTGGTAAGTTCGTCCAGTTTTGATTTGAATTTGGTTAATTCGTCATCATCATTTACTGTAAATTTCAAACCTGTTCTTCTTTGAGAACCACCTGAAATTGAACCTGATTTTTCAAACAATGAGCCATCAAGAGTTACCATTCTGTATTTACCGATGAATTTCTTTGCAACATGCCTGTCCTCAACTACAAGAGTATCACCGACAGCGTAATAAAATGCATTAAGGTATTCATCATCAAAATCAATAAGATTTATTGCAAAATCAATAACCCCTTTATCTTTTGGCAAATTCAAATGAGAAGGCGCTTTTATAACTCTATTCAATGGAATAAAGGTTGCTCGACCTGCGTTTGAAGATTTTAGAATTTCAATAGCTCTTGCGGCCACATCTTCATCATCAACTACAATATGTGACATTCTGCCACCAACTGCAATTTCCAGCGCCAAAGAATATTCTTTATCAACCTGTCCCAATTTTACAAGTGGTGCATGCACCCCGTCAAGATGAGCGTCCATAACTGTTTGGACCGTATGCCCCAAGTTTGCTTCTTCAGATGCTCTCTTGTTAGCCTCCATTTGCATAACTTTTCTGCTAGAAGCCTGTATGTCGTATTCAATATCCCCAAGCTCATTCTTTACGATATCCAAATCATGCATAGCATTTTGTTGAATGATTTTGCAGTCTGTAAGCTCTTTGTTTAAAGTATCGACTTGGAGCTCCAAGGATTCTTTATTTGTGTCGTAATTTGATTTAAGGGCTGAATAGCGTTCCAGTTGAGCTTTTGCATCTTCAATAGATTTTTTTAAACTTGCAAGTTGAGCTTCTTTGGGTGCTTGCTCTTGGATAAGTTTAGTTTCTTTATCTCGTAATTCTTCTAAAGATTTTCTTAGGTTGTTGCGTTTTGCAAGTTGCTGCTCTGCATTCTCACTTAACCCTGTCATATCTTCGTTGATTTTTGCGAGTTCTGCTTTTTGAGTCTGTATATCAGCATTTAGTTTTGTTATTCTTTCCTCACAGGCTTTAATAGTCAGTTCTTCATCTTTGTTTTTGTTAATCTGTGTTTCAATACCGTTTTTGAAACCTTCAATAGATTTCAAACGGTCTTGGATTTGTTTGTTGTTAAAGTTTATAGCAGATTCTTTTCTTGCGATACTGCCCTTACACTCCTCGGCCTTACCTTGGATTTCTAACTGGTGAGTTTCGCCTTTTTCCTTAACGGTATTGCAAATCTCAAGATACTTTTGATTAATTAGATTCAGTTGCTCATCTAAATCTTTTACATTTACTTCTTCTTCTTTTTTTCTTTTTGTAAATGTAAGAATGTTCTCATGAGCTTTCTCAAGATTCTTTCTGATATCAAAGAATTTAACTGTTGTAACTTGACTCTCTAATACAGATTTCTCATCTTTTAATTTCTTATATTTAAGAGCAACTTCGCGTTCTTCTTTTAGTTGTTCAAGTCTGTTTTTAACTTCTCCCAAAATTAATGATGAATGTTGAACTCTGTTTTCTACTGTATCAAGTTCTGCAGTTGCCTGATCTATTCTTCTGTCAAAATCTGCTACACCTGCAATTTCATCAATAATCTTGCGTCTGTCCATAGGGGTACAGTTTGTAATAGACAAAACATCGTTTTGCATCATAACATTGTAACTGTTTGGCGTGATGTTATGGTTCTCAAGTTTTGCATGGATATCTGCAAGGGTAACTATTTTGTCGTCCATATAATAAATACTGTTATACCCTTGAGAAGACTTTTTGATTCTTCTTGCTACTGTGAAATCTTTTCCGTCGTTAGTTTCGGAGAAAGTAACTTTTACAAATGCTTCATTTCGTTTAGTGTATGTGGAAATAAGGTGAAACAATTTCTCAGCTCTTAAAGCACGAGAAGTTGACAGCCCCAAGGCAAAAAGGATACTGTCAATAATATTGCTCTTCCCCGACCCGTTTGGACCAGATATTGTTGTAAAACCTTTTAGTAAAGGAATTTCAACTTTATTGGCAAACGACTTGAAGTTATCTATCTCCAACTGTTTTATGTACATATAATTCCCTGTTGAGGAAATACTACTCCCCAATATCAACTATATATTAATTAGACACTAAACGAACAGGCATGTCAAATTGTAAAGAAATAAAACAAAGAAGATGCCCAACTAAAAGGACATCTTCTTAAAGAATTTTTGTTTTTTTTGAAAATTTACACCTTCATATCTTTTTCAAAACCAAATAATGAACTGATAGATTCATCATCGTGGATTCTTGAAATAGCTTGTCCTAAAAGTGGGGCAACTGAAAGTTGAACGACTTTAGAAGGAAGTTTTTCTTTATCCCAAGGTATTGTATTTGTAACAATACATTGTTCTACAGGAGCATTTTCAATTCTTTCAAGCGCAGGGCCAGAGAATACTGCATGAGCTGCTCCGATATAAATTTCTTTTGCACCTTTTGATTTAAGAAGTTTAGCACCTTCTGTAATTGTACCTGCCGTGTCGATAATATCATCGAATAAGATACAAACTTTATCTTTTACATCTCCGATAACATGTGCAGCGATAGCTTCATTGTGTTTATCTCTACGCTTGTCAATGATAGCTAACGGACATTCAAGTTGTTTTGCAAAGTGTCTTGAACGCTGTACACCACCGGCATCAGGTGATACGATAACCATTTCGTCTTGTGGAATATGAAGACCTTTTACATAATCAACCAATATAGGTGTTGCATAAATATGGTCAACCAAAATATTGAAGAAGCCTTGAATTTGACCTGTGTGCAAATCCATAGCAAGAACTCTATCTGCACCTGCTGTTGTAAGCAAATCTGCTACAAGTTTAGCTGTGATAGCTTCACGACCTGATGTTTTTCTATCTTGTCTTGCGTATCCGTAATATGGGATAACGGCTGTTATTGTTTTGGCACTTGCACGTTTGAATGCGTCAATTATGATTAATAATTCAACCAAGTTTTCGTTAACCGGATTACATAAAGGTTGAACGATAAATACATCGTCACCTCTAACACTTTCTTTTACTTGCACATAAATTTCACCGTCTGCAAAGTTTTTAACAACCATTGGTCCAACTGTTGTTCCCAAGTAGTCTGCAATTTCTTGAGCAAGTTTTGTATTAGAACGACCTGCAAAAAGTTTGATGTCGTGAGTTGGATTTACTGCTTTTGCAAGTTCAGGATAAGTCATTTCAAGTACCATTTATAAGTCTTCCTTTCGAAAAAATTCCACGAGAGTATTATAGTATAAAAGGGGTTATTTGGGGAGTAAAAATTACAAAAAATTAAGAAAGGTTAAAAAGATTTACATAAAAAAAGCGACTTTGTATATAACAAAGTCGCTTTTTAGTTGTTTTATGAAAAACTATTTTTTCATAGCATTTTCAACAGCAACGGCACATGCAACAGTAGCACCAACCATTGGGTTGTTACCCATACCGATTACACCCATCATTTCTACGTGAGCAGGAACTGATGAAGAACCTGCGAATTGAGCATCACC
>USCK01000126.1 GCA_900553205.1 uncultured bacterium
TTATTAATTGTATAATATCTAATATTTATGGATATTATAACCTATAGTTATAGTATTTTTTTAAAATGATAATTTTTAGATATAATAAAAATATGAATTTAAATCAGATAAAACATGTTATAGAAGTCGCAGAAGAAAAAAGTTTTACAACAGCAGCCCAAAAGTTATTTATTTCTCAGCCGTCTTTGAGCAAAAGCATAAAACTTTTGGAAAAAGAATTGGGTACGGAATTGTTTGAAAGGAATCCTATCAAACTGACTTTTGCAGGTAAGATTTTTGTTGAAAAAGCAAAGAAAATATTAGCAGAAATTGAGGATGTAAAAATTGAGATTTCTGATATATCAAACCAATCTAAAACCCAACTTGTAATAGGTGTACCTTCTCACAGGTGTTATTATTTTATCCCTAAAATTCTAGTAAAACTAAACAAGGAATTTCCAAATTGTTTTATAAAAATAGAAGAATATCCGACACACCTTTTAAAAACAATGATAGAAGATGACAAGGTTGATTTGTTTATCGGCCCTGAAAGTCCTGACAACACAAACTATATCTCAAATCATATTTGCGATGAAAATGTATTTATTGCATACCGAAATGATTTGGGGATAAACTGCCAAAAAGAAGAAATTGATTTGAAATTGTTTAATAATTGTCATTTTATATTCTTATCAGAAGAACTATCTCTCGGACAAATTGAAAGAAAAATATGCGAGGATAACGACATCACTATAAACTCGGTCATTGAATGTCATAACGCAGAAACAGCGCTTGCAATGGTCAGAGAAGGATTGGGAGTTTCTTTTTTGCCTGAATTGTTCGTCAAATTTTTACCAAAAGATGATAATATCTACTATAAAAAAATTAAAAGAATGGAGTATAAAAGGAATCTTTCGATTTTTTATAAAAGAGATAAATACTTAATCAAGCCAGCAAAAAGGTTTATTGAATTGTTTAAGGAAATTGTTTAACACGACATCGCAACAACAGCATTCTCATAGTCAACCATATAACGATTTTCAGATATAGATGCTAAAATTGGTAAAAGATTTTTATCTTTGGAATTCATTTCACCAGACAATTCACCTTCTTTAAAACCACCCCAAAAACCTAATTTTGGTTTCATTGCAAGTTCTACATCATTATTTCCTATTTGCCCTGAAATTTTGACTTTGTCAGAAGAAACAAGGCCAAAGTCAGTTTTTAATTTTAAATTAACATCTTTACCATCAACTGTACCTTTTACTGTTCTACCACCCAAAAAACCGTCTTTTATTGTTAAATCTACTCCTTTACCTGTCATCTTGTATGTTGATGACATGAATTTTTTCTTAAAATTGTATTTCTTTTCGGTTGCTTTTATATCATCAAGCGTAAAATTATATTGAATTTGCCCCTGTTGATTAGGAGTACCTTTCAAAGTTACAGAATCATTTTGAGGAGTTCTTTCTAGTGAAACATTATTTTGATTTTTGACAAAATCTTGCATCTCAGGTGAAGTAATTTGAACACCATTATTACCACCCTTAACCATTGCATCTTGCTTTGTTGCAACAAATTTATCACTTGCATTTGTTTGATATTGAATTGTTGAAAATGACACCTGAACCCACCTTTATATTTTTGTAACCTACATATATATAAAAACAAAAAGTTACAGAATTTGCCCACCCCACCATATCATATCATATCATATAGGGCATTATAACTCGAATTTAGCCTTGTTAAATTCGAGTTAATATTTTGTTACAATTCAAATGCAGTGATTAAGAGTTAAGTTATTAGAAAAATCGTACTTTGCGTCATCTTGAGGGTTTTATCTACTGCGCTTCGCCTAAAGGCTCCACTACTGTCCCAAATAATTACAATGGAAAATCTTGTAATATAGACTTGAACACATAATATAGAATAACAGAAATCTATTAACAAGTTATTAACTCCGACTTATCAAACTATACTTAACCAACAAGGCAATAGTAAAAATTTTTGGTAGATTTAAAATTCTTATATGAAGAAAGTTTTTGCATTAATTTGTATTTTTTCCCTTGGTCTATCATGTTTTGCAAATACTCCTGAAGAAGTCGTGCAGGGGTATGAGCACATGTTTTTTGAAAAAAAAGCGATATCTAATCAAGTTGTAATAACAAATCTGAGAAACATCATTTGCAAAGGCAATTCCTTCAAAATCTCTTTTCATTGCAAATTCAAATCAGAATGTGCCAAAGCAGGAGATAAAGTTAATTTTGATATAAGAGAAGCAATCTACACCCAAGAAGGAACATTACTAATCCCTGCAGGTTCAAAAGTCGTCGGTACTATTATCAAAATTGAAAAACCAAGAATTCCAAACAAAAACGCTCGTGTTTATTTCAATTTTGAATGTCTGATTCTTGCAGACGGAAAGAATATTGAAATAAATGCCAGACCTAATACAAACGATAACTCACTAAAAGAAGGACCTTGGATGACAACAGCCAAGTTAGCAGCATCAACAGTCGGACTGGGTTGTATAGGTGCAGGTGCAGGGGTTGGATTTGCCTTTATTCCAAACCCTGCAAAAATTGGTGTCGGTTTGGCAATAGGTATTCCTGTAGGTTGTACTGTCGGTCTGATTACGGGTCTTATAACCCCCGGATTAAAATATCACGCCAAAGCAGGAGAAAATGTAGAACTGATATTATGTGAACCTCTCTCTTTGCCTAAAGTATGTAATTAATAACTCTTAATCTTCTTTGGAATAGTACAAAGAATCAGAAATCGCTTTGGTTATATTCTTGCGAGAATTAACCTCATCATAAGTTATATAATCTTTTATTTGTATTTCATCAAGTTGTCTTATGGTATATGTTACAGGTTTGTCACCTACATCAAGAACAGATTGCCCTATCTGCAAAAAATCGTAATCCGTAAACATTTCAATAGGTATAATATCCTTATTTGCATTCATTGCAATTAACGCCGTACCCTTTTTTATCTTAGGGTATTCATTCCTTCTGTGCCTGATACCCGAAGGAAAAACAACGACATTAAATCCGTCATCAAGATAATCTTTTGTTATTCTCTGCATTTCATCAAGCTCTAATCCACTTGGAATGAAGATTTTATCAATAATATTTTTCATCACGAAATCATGTGCTAAACCTTCTTTTACAAAGCAAGTTGATTTAGGAATTAACGACATCAGAATAAGAATATCTATATAACTTGGGTGTGTAGAAACGATGATTTTATTTTTGATATTATTCAACTGTTCAACATTTACAATATTTAGTTGTAATACCCCGACTTTTGCAAGATATCTCACAAACCCACGCCAAGAATGATATACGACTTTTGCATATTTGGTTCGTTTATCTTTTGTAAATCGTTCTATCAAAGGAAACACAACAAAACTGATTATCGCAGCCCCAATATAAAAAAATAAAAAACTTGATAAAACAATAATTGCTCTTATTGATTTCATACTCTTTTTATCCTTCCATAGCTTGTATTCCATTCAGACTTGTTTTGGTTTAAAAACTCGATAAAATCTTGAATACTATCAGAGGTTTGTATTGTGTCACGAAATTCATACCCTGTTTGATTTGTTGATATAACAACCCCGATAGCGACTTCATCTGCATAACAAACACAGATTCTCTTATCAGGTTGAACTATTGCAGAAACAAGACCTGCGCCAAGAGATTCATCACCTGCAGACAATGCAGAATATGGTGTTGTGATTTTGTTAAGCTGAAAAAATGTCGATACCGAAAAATTATGAACCGAGGAAGAAAATTTTATCGGTGAAACCATATTATCTGTCTGATATTGAGAAATAATATCTTTTAACCTGTCAAACTCACCGTTTTTTGAGGTAAAAATAATTTCGTTAATATTCTCATCATATATTTGGGACAAAACCGTAAGTACGAGTTTATCAAGATGACTGAATTTTCTGCGCATTAACATAGGAATATCAGATACATCAATATCTTCATCTTTTATTATTTGATATTTTTCTATATTAAAAGTATTCATGCTAGTATAATATTACAAAAGAGGGCTTATGAATACCAGTATCACAAAATATAATTGCATTACAAATATCGGACACAATATTGATGAAGTCTATCAAAACGCAATAAACGGTACAACTGATAAAATTGTACCCAATACTCAAATTGCTAAAGGTAAAACATTCAATGTCGGTATGGTATCAGATAACAATATAAAAATAGATAATCCTAATTACGATTTGAAGTGTAACAGACTTTTGGTTGAATGTATTGAACCAATGAAAGATTATATTTTTGAACTAAAGAAACAAAACAAAAAAATAGGAATAGTCTGCGCCACAACAAATTCAGGTGTAGAAGAATTTGAAACAAGCCAAAATCCGATACATTCAGAAATCGGAAACCCTGCCGTATTTTTGAAGGAATATTTAGGCACAAACAACTATACAGCCTGTGTTTCTACAGCTTGTACTTCCGGCATAAAAGCATTTTCTTTGGCTCGTAACCTATTAAACTCCAAACTCTGTGATGCCGTTATTGTTGCAGGTATTGACACTTTAGCCAAAGTTCCTTTATACGGATTTGCTTCGCTTGAAGTTTTATCAGAAAAACATACAAATCCAATGAGCAAAAATCGTTCAGGAATAAACATAGGCGAAGGTGTTGCAGTGTTTGTCGTAAAAAATTCTGACTCCGGAATAGGAATTTTGGGAATAGGTGAAACTACGGACACATACCATTCAACAACACCTGACCCCAAGGCAACAGAAGCTATAAGAGCAATAAAACTTGCACTCAATGATGCTAAACTAAAACCTCAAGATATAGATTATATTAATCTTCATGGCACTGGAACAATCGCAAACGATTCGACTGAAGCTAGAGCTATCGAAAAGATTTTTAAAAACACCTTCTGTTCCTCAACTAAACCTATGACAGGTCATTGTTTGGGTGCATCTTCAAGTGTTGAATCTGCTCTATGTTGTGCCTTGATAGACAAAGGTGGTTTTTATCCACATATTTATGACGGTGAATACGATGAAAGCCTGCCAAAGATTAATTTGTCAAACCCACCAAAAGAAACTAAAATCTGTATGAATAATGCGTTCGGATTTGGTGGTACAAATGCAATTATGATACTCGGCAGGGGTAAATAAGAATTTTGTTTTAATTTGTTATTTAAGCTAAAATAAATTTATTAACACTACAAATAAGAAGGTACGGAAGAATGATTCTTGCCAAAATTTTACCACACGATGCACCAATGATTCTTATTGATAAATTGGTAGATGTGAACATGGAAGAAAAAAATATCATAGCAGAAGTTACGATAAAAAATTCTATGGTCTTTTATGATGAAGAACTGCAAGGCGTTTCTTCTTTGTGTGGGATTGAATTTATGGCACAAACTATCGG
>USCK01000127.1 GCA_900553205.1 uncultured bacterium
GATTATATTCTACAGCCAGCTCAAGTTTTTCTCTAGCTTCTTTATATCTCTGTTTACTGATTAATGTTATACCCCAATAAACATAAGCCTCTGCACATTTATCATCAATATCTATTGCCTGTTGGTATTTTTTAAAGGCGCCTTCTAAATCATCTAAAAATGAAAGCGAATATCCCCACAAGCACAACGCTCTAAGATTTTTCGGGTCTTTTTTAAAGGCTTTTTTGAAGTATTCTATAGCCTTTTTATGTTCATTCACCGTTTGCCTAATCATTCCAAGGTTTATCAGAGCATCAGAACAAGGAAACGCAAAATTTGAAGCACTTCTTAAATACTCCTCTGCCATTTCCGAAAATCCGATTTTCATTAGAGTATCTGCATAATTCACAAAAGCTCTATATGGAATCTCGGGAGTTTTTCCGAATTTTTTGTATCTGTCAACAACATAATTGTATTTATTGACAGCCTTCATTATTTTTTTTATGAATTTGTCAGACAATCTACAACCTCACGAAAAGCCCCATCTCCACCTCTTTGAGTAGTTTGTTGGATATCGGGAATCTCTTTTACACTCTTAACAGCATCAGGAACCGTAACCTTGTATTTTGCAAATTTCAGAGCCTCAATATCGTTAATATCGTCCCCAATATATAAATACTCATCAGGTTTGAGATTATATTTATCAATAATAGCTTTTAACACATCTATTTTTATTCTGATATTCTCATGTATTTCATCTAGCTGGAATTTCTCATCAAGAAGCTTTATTGCAGAATTACTTTCACCTGAAATTATACCTATTTTGTATCCTTTTTTCTTTAAAATAGAAAATGCCATAACATCTTTAAAATTAAGTTTGCGAGTCATTTCACCTTTTGCGTCTATATAAACACAATTATCCGTAACAACTCCGTCAAAATCTGTTATAACCATTTTTATAGTATTTGGAAGATTAAGCATTTTTCCCCTTCTTAGACCCTACGAAGTTTTTTCCTGATAGGAATTTCTCTCTCATAAACTACTTTTTTGCCGTCAGATAACAATATAGGTACTTGTCTGATATCTCTAACCATGTGAAACAACCCCGGAGTTTCAAGGCTTGCAGCTTGGTCAGAACCCCAGTTGGTTCTATCAAGTGTAATATGGCGCTCAACCGAACAAGCCCCAACTGCAACTGCCAATATAGAAGGTGCGATACCTCTTTCATGCCCTGAATAACCTACAGGACAAGAGAATTTTTCTTTCAAGGTTTTGATACAGTTCAAGTTTATTTCATCACTATTAGCAGGATATGTCGCAGTACAATGATAAATTATTGTATTTTCTTCGCCCAATATATCAATAGCATGTTCAATTTCTTCCATTGTACTCATGCCGGTCGAAAGCAAGATTGGTTTACCTTTTGATTTTGTATATTTCAAAAGTTCATCATCTGTCAAAGAAGCTGATGCAATCTTATAACAAGGTGGATTAAACTGGTCTATAAAATCCACAGAACCTTTATCCCAACAAGAAGCAAACCACATTATATGCTTTTGTTTACAATATTCATCAATTTCTTTATATTCTTCAAGCCCAAATTCAAGACCTCGTTTCAAATCTCCATTAGTTTCGCCAAACACATTTGGACGAGGTCGTTCTAATTCTTCTTTAGAATAAACAACATCTACCGTACGCTTTTGGAATTTTACAGCATTACAACCATTTGAAACAGCCATATCAATCAAGCGTTTTGCATCTTTCAAACTTCCATTATGGTTAATTCCGATTTCAGCAATAATAAAACAAGGATTATTATCACCAACTAAAATATTTCCTACTCTAACTTCTCTTTTCATAAAATCACCTTAAATATTTTTTATAAAGCCCAAAATCATCTACATTAACAGTATGTTCTTCTTTTGTTTGATTTTCAACTTGTGGTTGTTGTGTATTTATATTATTAACTTGAGATTCATTTATTGTTTCTTCTCTTTTGGTGTGTCCTAATGTTTTTATTAAACTAACAGAATTTTGAGAAACTCCAATTAACAATTTTTCACCATTTATTTCTATAACCTGAAGGCTTTTATCGTGACCTATAGGTGTTGTTGACAGAACAACAGGTTTTATGTCAGAAGCTTCTTTTAATTCGTTTCTGACAGTCTTAACACCGACTTTATTCAGTTTTGTGTAAAGAATTCCTGTTACATAAATCAAAAATATAACAAAAACTAATGATAATAATATTGAGAAATAATTAGGTTCGTAAGAACTTGCTTTTAGTGATGAGTTTATATTTTCGGTAACAGAATCTGCAAACGCAGAATTCATACAAAGCGAACTCACCATAACATATATAATAAACTTTTTCATATAACCTTCCCGAGAATCAATTTGTGTTAGTATGGTATGATTATATCATAAAATATTTTTAAAGGTGTGATTAATGATTTTTCATATTATAAACAACAGTGTATGCATTTTACTTATAATAGTCAATATAGCTTTATTGGCAGTTATTCATCGTTTGCATAACAAAATTAAACATACAAAAAACACACACAGTAACATTACAGACTATGTTGCAAGTTTAATCAGCACAATAAATTCTGTTCGATACGGAAACCTTATTGCCAGACTGGAAAAACACCCTGACAAAGATTTGAACGAAGTATCAAAATGTATTAACAGAATGATTGAAGCTCTGAACGATAGAGAAAAAATGATTGTAGAATACCAAAACGAATTGAAGCGAAAAAATGATTTGCTTGAAGCCGTAATAAATTCTCTATCTGACGGAATTCTTATTCTTGATGAAAATAACAGAATTATACAGATTACAAACAACATCAAAAAATGGTTTGGTGATAAGAAAATATTGTATAAAGATATCTCTAAGTTTATAAAACTGTCAACCGAAACAGACATCAAAGAGCTAAACGAAAGCGAAATATTTATTGAACATGAAACAGAAAAGAGTTTTACGGCATCTGTTGTCAAAATAAGATTTGGCGAACATACAAACCGATATATGATGATTATCAAAGATGTCACAAACCAAAAAGAGGTTGAAACGCTTAAAGAAGATTTTGTAGCAACATTAACCCACGACCTGAAAGTTCCTATTATTGCAGAATCAAATATGCTAAACTTTTTAATCTCAGAAAAATTCGGCGAATTAAACGACAAACAACGAGAAGCCATTAAAAATATGCAAGCATCTAATAATGAACTCTTAGAACTTGTGCATACCGTATTGGATACATACAGAATAAGTAGTCATGGAATTGAACTATACAAAGCTCCTGTAATGCTATCCGAATTTTTACAAGAAACAGTTAACGAAATGATACCGATAGCTGAGGTTACGAAAAATCGTATTCTTACAAAAATACAAGATGATGCAGAGCTATTGCTTGATAAAATGCAGATGAAACGAGTTTTGAAAAACCTTATACAAAACGCAATATCTTATGGCAAAACCAACTCTGATATTGAAATAAAGCTCTTTCAAAAAGATAAAAATATAGTCCTTACGGTAAAAGACTACGGCAAAGGTATATCAAAAGAGGATATTGATAAAATATTCAACAAATACTATTCTGCAAGTAAAAAATTCAGAAAGATAGGTACAGGACTTGGTCTATACCTATCTAAAGAAATTATTGAAGCACACGATGGACAACTCTATGTAACTAGCGAAGAAAACAAATACACCGAGTTTTCTATCAAATTGCCTATATAAAACCTATCTGATAAAGTTGGTTAGAACTCTGTCCTCAAGTTGAGGTTTTTGAACACCTGCTTTTTTACCTGCTTCAATATTTTTTAGCATTAAAGCCATATTCAAGCCCAAAGTTCTCATTATTTGCAGACCTTCTAAATCTTGTTTTACTTCATCAGGTTTGTTTTGACCACCATGAACCATTGGCCAATAGTTTGAAGATACTACAGGCATGTTGTTTATTGTAAAATGTTTGATTATAGCATCTAAAGATGCAGTAGTTCCTGAACGTCTTGCTGATACTATAGCTGCAGCAGGCTTGTATTCAAAAAATTTGCCACCGGCATAGAATATTCTATCCATAACAGATAACAATCTGCCTGACGGGTGAGCATAATAAACAGGAGAGCCAAACACAAAAGCGTCAGAGGTTTTTGCCTTTTCTATGATTGTATTAACAATATCATCATCGAAAACACACTTGCCTTCATCAGATTTGCGACAACCACCACAACCGATACAATCTCTGTATGGTGATGAACCTAACTGAATAATCTCTGTTTCGATATCTTGTTTGTTCAAAGTATCTGATATCTCTTTCAAAGCCGTAAAAGTACAACCGTTTTTGTTGCAACTGCCATTAACTAACAAAACTTTCATATATTGTTCTCCTTATTACATTTACAAACATAACAGATAAATATGGTACTGCAATAATTTATATGTTTTATTTTTGTAGAGCTAAAGCCTGAAAAAATCACGCTTTGAAGCATTTGTAACAAATTGTAAACATATTTCAAAAATAATTAAAGTTCTTCAAAAAAGTGCCGTCATGCATGGCATAGAACAAAAGTCGAATGAATTAGGGTAACATTAATCTCTTGGATAAAGATTGGTTTGCTTAAAGAGTTCGAAAAACGAAAAAGGAGTAAGGAATATGGGTTTATCATCATCACAAGCTCGTTTGTTGAACTTGACAGCAAGAATGCATGATATTGAGTATAAGGCTCAAAATCTTGAAGCTCAAAAGTTGCAAATGGCAAACGAATCTACACAAGTTTATCAAGAGTATGAAAATGCTCTAAACAAACAAAAAGTACAATTCAAACAAATCGGAACTGACGGTTCAGCGAATTATGTAAATGCAAGTATTAGTACTCTACTTCAAAACGGATATCAAATAAAAATCCTTAGTGGAAATGATTGGTATGATTATAACAGTATAAATAATACTACTGTACAAGCAACAAATACTAAGGCTCAATGGCAAACTTATGAATCTGAGATTACAGAAGTAACAGTAACAAAATTAGGTGCAGCTAAAAAAGCTGGAGAAACAGTAACTGGTGTGGCTCCTACAACAGGTACATTCAAACTTGCAGAACCGGCAGCCACAGGTGCAACTACAGTAAAAGGTTATAAACAAAAAACTGCAAATGCAACAATTCAAGCAGACTTAGCAAAAATTGACTTCTCAAAACCTGAAGTTCTTAGAAACTTGGTTGAAGCAGGCTTCATTGTATTTGAAAAACCTGCATCTGACGGCACTTTCTCAGAAGTAAATATCGCAACAGATACATCACTTCAAGAAGTATCAGACGAAACAGAACTAAAGAAAGCTGAAGCTAAATACGAAGCTGACATGAGAAAAATTGATGCTAAAGATAAAAAATTCG
>USCK01000128.1 GCA_900553205.1 uncultured bacterium
CCGTGTGCCCCGGCATGTTCTAGTCCCATAGCTTGGAAGATACCTGCAACACTATCACCTTCTGCCGGTGTTGGTGCTAATGACAAATCAATTACACCAAATGGAACATTTAGTTTTTGTGCCAATTCTCTACCAACAAGTTCACCGGTTGATGTGATTTTGTAAGCCGTTTGTTTAATTGTGTTAGCCAAAGTTGAGAAATTTGCATCTTTTGGTAAGTTTTCTATTGCGGCTCTGACAACTCCAGGCCCTGAAACCCCAACATTTAATGCACATTCAGGTTCTGTGTATCCACAGAATGCACCTGCCATAAACGGATTATCGTTTACTGAGTTACAGAAAACAACAAATTTTGCAGCTGCAAGCCCATCTGTGTCTTTTGTTCTTTCAGCACATTGTTTTACTATATCCGAAACTTTTAGAACTGCGTCCATATTGATACCAGCTTTTGATGATGCAACATTGACAGATGAACAAAGTTTGTTTGTTGTTGCAAGTGCTTCAGGGATAGATTCAATAAGTGCGATATCTCCTCTTGTACAACCTTTTTCTACAAGTGCAGAATACCCACCGATAAAATCAACACCTACCATATCAGCTACTTCATCTAAGGTTTTTGCGATTTTGATATAGTCATAAGTGTCACAAGATTCACCTATTATAGAAATAGGAGTTACTGCAATTCTTTTATTAACAATAGGAATAGAGTAATCGTTTTCTATTTCGTTTGCGTATTTAGTAAGGTCTTTTGTGTAGCGCAAAAGTTTCTCTCTCACTCTGTCGCAAACCCTGTTTATATCTCTATCCATACAATCTCTTAGGGATATAGACATTGTAACTGTTCTGATATCCAGATTGTGAAGTTTAATCATATTTATTGTTTCAAGAATAAGATCTTTATCGAATGTCTTCATATTCACCACCATGTTTTGTAAGATTTGTCAAAGCGTCCCCCGGAGGATTTTTAAGCAAAAGTCTAAGCTCTACACGACGACTTCTGTTTTTGTCCTCAGCTCCGTTTATCATAATAGGTTTTGCAGAACTTACACCTTCAACTCTTACAGTATGTGTAAGCTCGCCACCGTATTGTTTGTTTGAACATTTTTGGAATACAAAATTCGCAACATTGTATGCCCTGTTCATAGACAAATCCATGTTCTTCATATATTGTTGTTCTACCGTATAATTACCTTTAAAGTTTGTAGTATCTGTGTGACCTTGAATTACAACAGATGATACATATTTTGATAAATCTTTTTTGTAAATGCAATCAAAATAAACAGGAATAAATTTGTTCAAAAATGTTCTACCACTAGGTGTTAGTTCTGAACTGTTCAACGCAAACAACTGTAGGTTTGAGATTCGCACAAGACCTGTTTGAGGGTCCATTTCTACATCAACTCTTTCTTTAGAGTTTGAGGTTTCAGGCTTGTCCTCGTTAATCATTTTGACTTTGATATTTTGTTTAGCCATTTCTTGAACAACTTCTTGCACCATTTCTTGAGTTGCTTGTTGTGCAGCGCCATCACTTTGTCCGGAATTGGTTACAAAAGCAAAGAATAATGTCGTAAAAACCATGAACATGCCAAGGAACAAGTCTGACATTGTTACCCAGAATATATTTTCTTGTGGTTCTTCATGTTTTCTACGTGCCATTTAAACTCCTAGAATAATCCGTTTAGTTCATCATCTCCACCTGATGATTTCTTTTCCATTGTTTTGTTCAGATTATTTATCCCAAAAATTACGCTATCCAAATAAGGAACAACGATGTTTGTTAAATCTTTTTTGATTGAATGAGTGAAGGTTGTAGGTAAGTTCTTCAATAAAGATGCGTTATCGTGACTTTGAGTTTTGGTTGTTCTTAATAAATCAACCAAGAATTTTTCTGCAGAAATTGTTGTAAACAAATCTGTTATTTTGTTTTGAACTTTGGCAACAAGAGGAAGAATGAATCTTGAGAATGAAAATTTATCAACACTCATAAAAATTAAAGCTGATGCAACGGCAAATACCGAACACATCGCAGCAACCTGCATTGTTCCAACGAACCCTGCAATAGATTTGGTCAAAGCTTGGTTGCTTGAGAAGTCCAACATACCAAACGCTGTACCAATCATAATAAAGGTAAATAATGGCCCAAAACCTGTTAAAAGAGTAGGGGCTAATGCGATGATATGTTTGTTATAATGTGCATAAGCCAATGTATCCTCGTTGAAATAATCCAGTGCATCGCCTGTTGTTTGGATATCTGACATTGAATCAGAAACGCTGTCATAATCAAGTTCTTCTGTGTCGCTGTCTTGATATGCAATAGTATCAGAGAATACAAGCGTACTTTTAAAATCTTCCCAAGGCTTTGTTGCTAAAGGGTTGCCAGTCATAACATGTTTAAATTCTTCAAACTTGTACGAAATATTATCCTTTTCAAACGGCTCAAGCCCTTTATTTAATAAATTCAACTGTTTATAGACTTTTATATAGCTTTTTACTGTATAACCGAAAGCACTAAAAAATACAGTAAGAATTATCTGTATTGGTGGGTCTTTTAAAAGATGCAATATATTCATAAATTTACCTCTAGGGAAATTATACCATAATATAATGGATTTAAGCCATAGAGGTAAAATTATTTCATATAATAGGACTAATCGTTAGCAGATGGCAGTTGAGATGACCGTTCTGCAATAATTCTTGCAACATCTGCACCTCCAAAAGTGATTTCTAATACAAGTTGAGAATTTAGGATAATTGTTTCTCTGTATTCCATTGTATCTACATCAATAATACTGAATTCGATAAAATCAGAACCTACATAATCAATTTTACCGTATTCATTCCCAGTTACCCAGCGTAAGAATACATACTGCTGTTCCAAGTCTTTTAATCTCTCTAACATTTTCATAAACTTTAATTAACCTTCACTATCTACATTATATATTTTAGTTATTTTTTTGATAAAGTCAAAATTATTTATGCTTTTGTTTATCTACTTGAAATAAAAAACACTCTCTTACAATATAATTAATATCTTGAGGCTCTATTCCCGTAAAATTAAAAGCGTGAATATACAACATTGTATCTTTATATGTTACAGGATTTGTATAAACATAATCTGCCGTTGTTACAATAAATCTGTCTTTAAACTTGATGTTTACAGTGATAGAGTAGTATTCAGGGAAAGTTTCGTCTAGTGATATAAAACACATGCCTCTGCCTGAAATATTTTTTGTTGTAGCTTTGATATTTTTTGTAGAGCCGTCAGGTTTAACGACAATAAGATTGACAGGAAGATGCATATCGGCTCTGTAATAGGCTCTTTTTTGTGTGTGTTCATAAGTTACTGGAACAGTTGTTGTATATATTGGGGTTGAGCCTGCTTGAAACATTTTTAAAAGCGTAGCTTGTGCAGCTACAACTCCGTTTGTTGAATAGATTTTTATATCTATCGGAGCGCCTAATTCTACTTGGTCAGAATAATCCGACATGCCTGCAAAATTAACAAATTCTTTGTTTACATTTCTAATAACGCAGTTGAAACTAAGTGCATCATCTGTACCTTTGTTAAAAATCAGTTTTGCAAATTTTACATCGGACGAATCTGTGAGTAAATCATTAGCCATAACACAAATAGTATCATTTTAGCCATTTAAAATCAATGGGCTAAGAATAGTGCATTTGGAGTATCAATGTTAATTTTTTTGCCTTGTTGATTAGATTAGTATGTAAAATATTTATCAAAATCTACATCATCAAAGCAAGATAGCAATAGGAATACTTCGTCCTCTTCGTCCATACGCTGAAAGTTATATTCATCAAAAAGCCAGAATTTAGGGTTGTTACCTTTAACTCTGACTATATCTCTATCCTTTAATATTGCTAATTTTTTCTTTACCGTACTAAGTGGAAGTTTGACTAATTTGGAAAGTTCAACAGCAGTGATTCCGTCATCACCGGCATACTTTTCAGGAGTCAAAAACATAAGTTCCAGACCAACTTCTTTTAGTTCGGTATCGTGTGCAATATCTACTTGTGCCATACTATTATTTTAACAACAAAATGTCTAATTTCATCATGTTATCAAATTAGTAATCTCTATAACTAAATAATGAGATTTAAACAAATTTATTTTGTAATAAGAATTAAATATAACATCTTTTTGTTTAGTTGGTATAATAATTGTTAATAGGGTAGTACCACCTTACCTCTTGCCACACGAGTACTAAGAACATGGGCAAGAAAGGAGGGTAAAACTATGCTCATAAAAATAATAATGCTACTAATCGTAGCAACGCTATTCTTAGTAGCACTAAAATTGTTTTTTATGTAAAACATAGGGTACTAAGTGAAGCTCTAAGGAAGTACCATTTTCTTAGGGCTTCCCCCTATATTTATATTATTTACTATAACCTTATATTTGTCAATACATCTTGTTTATTCACCTTCGGCAACAAATTGAACGCCGAATTTAGTACGGAACAAATATTTAACGGTATCACCTTGAATTTCGTGCATCATTGTATTGAACAAATCATACGCTTCACGTTTATATTCAATAAGTGGGTCTTTTTGCCCGTAAGCACGAAGTCCTATACCATCTTTTAGTATATCAATATTATGCAAATGGTCAATCCATTTGTTATCAACAACTCTTAACAAAATGTCTTTTTCGATATGGCGCATAACATTGTCATCTGCATAAAGTTCTTCAGGTTCTCGGTCTTGATTATATTCTCTCATTACATCGTTGTAGAAGGTGATAACTTCTTTTTCGTGGTCACGATAAGCGTTCATCATTGCTTCTTTCAACTTGTCATACATTTCCTCGTATCTCATAGATTTGATGTCATCAACCTTAATATAATCAAGTTGTGGAATAATCGAATGAAGTTCTTTAACCATTGTTACCAAATCATCATAGATATATTCGTCAACAGGCATTTCAGGTGTGATATAGCTTTGAAGCAGTCTTTCAAGTTCACGCTCCATCATGTATGTAATATCTTCTGTAAGGTTCTTTTCCGTAAGAACTCGTTTTCTTTGTGCATAGAATTTTTCACGCTGAATGTTCATAACATCGTCATACTCAAGTACATTCTTACGAATATCAAAATGGTATGTTTCAACTTTTCTTTGTGCTGACTGAATTTGTTTTGTAATTAGTCCTGATTCAATCGCCATATTTTCTTCTACATTCATCATATTCATCAAGGAAACAAGTTTATCCCCACCGAATATTCTCATCAAGTTATCTTCCAATGATAAGAAGAATCTTGTAGAACCGGGGTCACCTTGTCTTGCTGCACGACCTCTAAGCTGGTTATCAATACGTCTTGATTCATGGCGTTCCGTA
>USCK01000129.1 GCA_900553205.1 uncultured bacterium
CTACGGCTCTGAATGACGCAGAGGTTTAGTTTTGAATTTTAACGCTGATAAGATGCTCTCTTGGATTTCTTCCACGCTCAAATAGTTTCACCTACGGGCTATCGCCCTATCGGTTCAATATTTTCGCTATCCGGACTTTGTCCGTACAGAAATTCGCTGAAACAAGTTCAGCATGACTAGAATGTGTACAGCAATGACAGGTTTTTGACCAATGGTTTTGAATGACGATTTGGCGTTTTGAATTTACAGGGTTTTAAACTGACACTGACAACATCAACTTTGGAAAGGGTGGTTATTATGGAAATCAGGATTCCTGCGCATAAGAATTTCGATTTTTATGCTTGCAAAAAATTGTACAAAAAATATCAAAAATTAGTAGGTGATGATGTTTCGTTTAATCAGATTATTAAAAATACATTTTTCTATTCTTTTTATAATTCTAAAAATCTTATTGGCTGTATCTATATCTATGAGAAACAGAAAAAATTATTTATGAATGGTTTTGCAAAGCGTGGGTTTCACGAGTTCAACCTCAAAGCCGTAAAGAAAATATTTGAATGGTTCAACACCGATATCTATGCTGAATCAAAGCAAAAACCTGCAATATATCTGCTTTTGAAATGTGGGTTTCAAAAAATATCAGATAATCTTTTTGTATATCACAACAATGGCTTATGCCGGAAAGGAATTTAATATGGGTGGTTCTTCAAAAAATAGTTCGACACAAAATACAACTCTTGGCAACACTACAACTGCCAACCCTTATGTTACCTCAAATACCAACAACAACGGTACTACAACCAATTTTCAAAATGGTACTGCATTAAAAACTATCTATGATAATGTTAATCAAAATATCGGGAATCTTCTAAACGAATATCTGAATCCGACACTAAACTCTACAACAAATCAAGCTAAATTAAAAAGTTTCCAAACAAATTTGAATAATCAAATGTATGCCAATATGGAAAACAACATTATAAATCCATTAACTAAAAGGAATATGATTCGTTCTAGTCAAGCAACAGATATGTATAACAACGCATCTAAGCAAGCTACAAACGAAATTGCTAACTATATGAATGACCTGCTTGCAAATTCTCAAGATAATACTGCAAATATGATTAACAACCTATTGAATGCGTATATGCAAGGATATAATGTCATCAGCAATAACCAAGCTCAATCACTCAATACAAGTCAAAGCAATGCCTCAAAACAATCATCTTCTACTCAGAAGAATACTGATTCTGCTCTTGATTGGTTGAATTTTGTGAACAGTTGGAGAGAAACTGATGCTGAACTTATGAAGAATTCAAAGTTCTCGTTATAAAAAATAATTTTTAAAAACAAAGTGAGAAATTTATGAAAAAAAAGAAAAAATCTGAAAAAGATTTTGACAAAGTCAAGATAAATTGCTGGCATGTGAACTTGTTTAATACTGCTCTTGAATCTGTCGAAATTCTACTGAAAAATTTCCTGATTGAGATTGAAAATTATAATGAAAATTCGTTAGAACTATCTAAAAATATTATCGCTACCCTTGATTTTTTAATCTCTGCTATCGGGAAAATTCAAAAAGGGCAAAGGCTTGCTCTTAATCTGGATAAAAATACTCCTGTTCAAGATACTGAACCTCAAATAAATGTTATTGAGGGAATTGATTTTGAAAAAGTTTAATGAAAGGTGATTATATGTCATTTGAATATTTAATAGAAAAAGAAAATTCAACCAAGAAGCTTTCTAAAAGTGATGAAAACTCTTTGGTAAAATCTATTACAGAAGATTTTAAAATCTACAACGAAAAAAGAAACCAAAATCTCCAAAACTCTAATGCGTTGATTGATGAAATTTTCTTCAAGAATAAGGTTGCAACAAATTCCTCTGATAAAAACACTAACTGGAAGTCTAAAATCAAAATGTGCAAGTTATTCATGTTTTATCAAACTCTGAAAGCTTTTATTTGGAGAAATGTTTATTCCAATGTTAACTCGATGTTTGATGTGTCAGGTGAAAATCAAGACAGCGATAACTCCTCTAACAAGCAAAAAGCTATGTTGGTTGATATCTTAGAAAAAATGAATTATCAAAAAACTTGTGATACAGTTATTGACAATGCACTACTATACGGTGAGTTAATCTCGTTTACGGCTTGGAAAAAACGCTATGAAGAATATAGGCGTCCGATAGAGTTTTTCAAAAATATTTTTTCTGATGATGTACAAAAGCTCCCAAGAATTCTTGAAGCAATAGCCAAAGGGAAAAATTATTGGACAGATTCAAGAAAAATTTATGATAACCCGTTTATCTATCCTGTCAATCCTGCGAACCTTGTGTTTGATGTTTCTCAAAAGGATAATTGGGACGATTGCCCTAAAATATACCGTTCGTTTAAAAGTCCTCAAGATATTATCAATAATCAGCTTTATTCTATAGACAAAATTACTGCCCAAGAAATCAAGAATTTGGTCAAATCTGACACTGAACCCTACAATAAAGATGTGAAGAAGCTTCTTGATGAAGTTGTTGACGGGCAAACTGTTGAAATTCTTGAGCATTGGGGTGATTTGAAACTCCCTGACGGTACGCTTCTAAAAAACTGGCATGCTGTTATCGTTGCAAGAAAATATCTTGTGAGGTTTCAAAAAAATGAAACAATTATAAATCCATTTACTTATGGTACTTTTATTCAAGACCCAGAGTCTAAAAGAGGTATTTCGCCATTATATTCAATTCTTTCTCTTGCTCATGCTCAAGAAGATTTGTTTAACAGAACGCTTAATATGCAAGCGCTTTCGGAAAATCCTCCACTACTTGCGCCTGAAGGATTTTTTACACAGGAAGAAATAAATCTCTACCCAGGGAAAATTATTGAATACGGTGATAATCTCTCTCCGTCGGCTGCGTTCAAGCAACTGACTTTTGAGCATACGGTCTTTTCTAATGATATTTCCTTCTTGGACAGTCTAATGTCGGAAGTGTCAGGCATATATCCGAGTATGATTGGCATAGACGAAGATGCTGTAAAAACTGCTACCGAAATTACAACAAAAACCCAAGGGCAGATGACGCGTCTGGCGATGCTTTTGGATATTATTAATCAATATTTTATTATTCCAAATGTTAAAAATGTCGCTAAGTTGTGCGCAGATTTTAAATCAGGTGTTGAAACTGTTTTTATTAACAAGAATAATCAAAAAGAACTGATTGAAATTGATGATTGTGTTCGTCAAGCAGATTATAAATACACATATTCTGACAGAACTATGATTAATGAAAAATCTAATAAAGCAGATTTGCTTGTTCAGGCTATTGATAAGTTTTCTCAAAAAATTGCATTAGATTTGCCTGAAATATTTGTATGGTATTTTGAGCAAAAAGGTGTTGAAAATCCTGAAAGATTCTTGGCTCAAAATATGCAACTCCTTCAACAACCTATTACAGAAACTTCTCAAGCTCCTGCGTCTGTTGAGCAAGCACAAGTCGGGTAAAGTTTTCTCCTATCAAGTCGTCATAGATTCTATGACGACTTGGTGAATATTTGGAGGTAAATCAGCATTGACAGATTCCGTATCAAGTACGGAATGGCTGTTTGATATTTGAGAAGATTACTTTTGGGTTTTTGGTTTTTCGAATTACTGTGTGGTGTATTGAATTATTACTGATGTATTTGCAATTTAATAAGAAAGGTTAAGTTATGAAAAATTTGACATTGGAAGAAAAACAAGAATGTTTTAAATTATGTATTTATAGTTATAATATCTACAAAAGAAAAAAGCCCGAAGGACATAATATTGTAGGTGTAGATTCTTTAGATAATGGTTTTTTTACTGTAATAACTAAAAAAGATAATAATATATATGTAACTTATCGAGGTTCTAATGATTTGAAAGATTATGCTAATGATATACATATGGTTGCAAAGCAACTCCCAGCTCAAACTAGAAATGCTATTGATGTGTATTGTTGGGTAAAAGAAACTTTTCCAAAGAATAGAATAATTGTAACTGGTCATTCTCTTGGTGGAAGTTTGGCTCAAATAGTTGGTGCATTATATGATACTGATGCAGTTACATTCAATCCATATGGTACAAAAGAATTATTTACACATTTAGAAAATTTACGTACTGATAAAATTATTAATTATTGTTATCCAAATGATTATTTGGTTGGTAGAAATTTTTATAATAATATGGGAAAAAATTATGTATTAAATAGTAGTAGTGGGCATGATATGGAAGGAATGGATTCATTAGATAAAGCTATACATGTCACCTCGGAAGATTTTAAAAATAAAACTGCTAAGAGATTAATAGAAGATGATGATATGAAATATTACAAAGCTACAGGAAAACATAAACCAATTATTATGGGTGGAGTAAGTAAATGTGTTGGAGCTTATTCTGTAAGTGGTTACACTCGTTCTGATGGAACAGAGGTTTCCGATTATATTCGTAGTTGTGGTGCGAAGCATGGGAAATAGTTAGGGTTTATCTAAAAAGTTATTAATATAATTATCCAAGATATAAATTAAAATTATATGTGGCAAGCCGATATATAGTATTGGTACTTCCTGCTCCATTATGAAATATTTGTAAAATAAATACATAATGCTGGTGCATATAATTGTTTCTAAAATATAAAATATTATATTACACCAATGACCTTTAGGTATATGATTGATTTTTAGTTGGAAAATATAAAAACCGATAATAAAAAGACCAACCGGCAAATAATATGTGTAGAATAAATCATTTAGCATCATCGGATCAAAGACACGGATTGTAATATAAAAATACCCGTATAAACTTATAATACTACCGATAAACAAGATGATTGAAATGATTTGTATATAAGTATTTGTACACAAAGGATTGTTTATACGAAAGTGTGGATTGTTCTGTTCTTTTCTTATAAATTTTGTGGTTAAAAACAGTCCATATATTGTCAAAGTAAGACAACAAGTTATTAAGTAAAAAACTTGTGATATTGCACTTTCAAGATATAAGTTGTGTCCTGTTATGCAAATTAATAACATACAAATACAAAATAATAGAAAATTAGAGCCTAATATCAGTGCTTCAAGAAGAATGATTGAATAAAAGCTATATCGTGTAGTTAGGTTGTCTAAAAAGTTTTTTACTTTGTTCATAGGATTATTATACTTCATATTTTAATGAAATGTAGGTATATATTTTCAGGTTTTTAGGGGGAGTGAATAAGAAATCAGCATTGACAGATTCCGTATCAAGTACGGAATGACTTGTAATAAGTTACTAAGAGTAAAGTTATTAAGTGAATAAGAAATAATCATCTTCTTAATAACTTAGTC
>USCK01000130.1 GCA_900553205.1 uncultured bacterium
CAAGCCAATAACAACTTTACCAGCTAAGCCAACCAAACCTGTTGTTACAACTACACCAAAGGTTGCTGCTCAATCTGTCAAAACTACACAACCTGCGCCTAAACCTTCGTTACCGGTAGTAAAAACTGTGACTGTAACGGCTAAAAAACAAGTTTCATCAAAAGCAACAAATGTTGAAAATAAAATTGTTAAGAATAAATCAACAACAAACAAAATTGCTTTAGAAAATAAATCTGTTAATAAAACAAAATCAGCAACGATAAAATCTACAGAAAACAAGGTTGTAAAACCGATTAAAACAAAAGAAAAACCTATTGTTGCTCAAAAAACTGTTGAGCATACAAAAACTGTAGTAAAACCTAAAGTTGAAGATGATTTTGATGTAATGCCTAAGCCGGATATTTTGATAAAAGAACAAAAGCAAATTGCTGATGAATTAAAACAAGAAAATGAAACAAAACCTGTAGATAAAGCTTTAAATAATTCAAATACAGATTTTGATATTATGAAGCTTCTTATGATACTTTCTGCTATTGGTTTGCCGATACTTGCACTTATATTCATTTTATCTATGAACAAGAAAATGAAACAAAAATTGCAAATGGCATCTGTTGAAGCTGAAACTCCAACAGAAGAACCTGTTCATGTGGCAAAACCTGTTGAAGAACAAGCTATTGAAGAAGCTCAAAACATGTTGCAAGAGGAAGAAGAAATTCTATCTGATAATGAGGAGCAATCATTTGCCAATATTATTAATGAAGAACAAAATGAATATTCCGAAACAATAGACTCAATGCCTTTAGAACAAGAAATTGATGAGATTTTAGATGATAATATTCATGAAGAACTATCAGAAAATGAAGAAGAAACAATCGAAGAAGATATTGTACAAGAAAATGTAACAGAAGAAGTTGAAGAATCTCCATTGGAAGATAATATTTTAGATGAAATTGAGCTTGAAGAAGTTACAGAAGAAATGGAAGATGTTCAAGCAACATTTGGGGGTGATGATGAGGTCGAACCTAAACCTGTTGTAGCTCAAGATGATACCGTAGATGTTTTATCAGATGAAGTCGCAGAAGATACGGTTGATGATATCGATGAAACTCCTGATAACGACCTTGTAGAAGTAGATGAAACAATAGATGAAAATATTGATGATATCGCAGAAGAAGTTGTTGTTGATGACGATATCGAAAGTGAAGAGGATATCGATGAGCAGTCAGTATCAGAAGATATTGAAACTCTTGAAAACGGTGAAGATGTAGATATTGAATTGTCAGATGTAAAAATTAATGAAGAACCTATAGCGTCTGAAACTCCAGATGATGTACTTCTTGAGGATACAGAATCCGAAATAGAGCCAAAAGAAATAGAAGAAATTTTATCAGAAGCAAACGAAGATATAAGTGATGATGAAACAGTAGAACAAGAAATTGAAACCGAAGACTTATCTACTGATGAAGATAATGAAACTGTTGATGAAGTTGAAGAAGAATATACTCCTGACGGTTTTATAACCGAGTTTGAACCTGATATAGATGACGATAGTGTATTCGAAGAACTTAGATCCGATTCTTTAGATTTTACCAAACAAGAAGAACCTGATGAAGAACCTATTGAAATCGTTGAAGAAGCTCAAGATGATGAAGTGTTTGACGAGTTAAGAGATGAATATGTAACTGTTGACGGTTTGACAGTTTTGTCAAAAGCTGATTTGACAGAAACAAGTGGTTTCTATCTTGTAAATTTTGAAAACTTTTCATCTTTAATCGGATATATCAATGAAGAAATATTTGTCTTAAAGACTTTTGATGAATTTGTTAATAACGAAATTTATGTAAAAGTTGCAGAACAGTTATCAGACAAAGTCTTAAGATATATTGTTAAAATTGGTCTATACAAAATGGTTATAGAGGTGACAGATAAAAAAATGTCACATCTTATTGATTTATGATGAAACTTAGAGTCTTAGTTTTGTGTTTAATATTATTTTTGTGTGGTTGTGTCAAAAAAGAAAACACATCTGTTGAAAACATACAGTTTGCAACTTGGGGTTCTGCATCTGAAATTGCAATCTTAAAACCTATAATACAAGAGTTTGAACAAGAAAATAAAAATGTAAAAGTTGAGCTGTTACATATTCCACAAAACTATTTTCAAAAGATTCATTTGTTATTTGCTTCTAATCTTGCACCAGATGTTATTTTTATAAATAACCTTAATTTACCTGTGTATGCTGATTATCTTCTACCTTTAAAGGTTGATAACAGCTCTTATTATCAGCAGGGAATTCAGGCTTTATCTTATAATGGTACTCTATACGCTGTTCCAAGAGATATATCTAATCTTGTAGTTTTTTATAACAAAGATTTGTTTGATAAATATGGAATAGCTTATCCAAAGTCTGACTGGTCAATAGGCAATATGCTTGGTATTGCCAAAAAACTGACTAATGACAAGGTATATGGATTAAGTTACGAAGAAGATTTGTATTATCTTATGCCTTATATTTTAACCTTTGGAGAAACGATTTCTCCTGTAGAAAATGTAAAAAATCTGAAAAGTGTCAGTTTTTATAAATGGCTTGTCTGTCAATATCATGTTGCCCCCTCAAAAGCTGATGTAGGCTCAAAAACTATAGCTCAAATGTTTTTGGAACAAAAAATTGCAATGCAGGTTTCAGGCAGATGGTTAGTTCCAAAATATAGAGAAAGTGCTAATTTTAGATGGGGTGTAATAAATTTCCCAGGGATTGTTCCTTGTGATGCTTCCGGGTGGGCAATTTCAAAAGATACAAAACACAAAGAAACTGTAGAGAAGTTTGTTGAATATTTATCCTCTAAAGAAAATATTTCAAAAATGACAATGTCGGGTTTGATTATTCCTGCGAGAAAAGATATAAATCCTTCAATTTTAGGTGGTGATAGTGATTCTCAAACTGTATTTATCAATGCCGTTTCAAAATCTGTTCCACAAAAAATTACCCCTTCTTATAGCAAAGAAGTCGATAAGATAAACGATTCAATATTTCTTAACAAATAGTTACAAAAAAGTCAATTTTTCTTAGAGTATATACTTTATATATATATAGGATAACTATGAGGATAAGAAAATGACTCCAAAAGATTTAAAAGTTTCTACAGGTCATACTGCAAATGTAAATGATGCAAGTCTTTCTGAGGAAGATAAGGCTAAATTAGAACAAACTCGTTTGGAACAACAAACCACTGCAACTAATAAACTTTTGTCGGATTCTATCAGTGGTAATAACAAAGCTGAATTGGAAGAACAATATCAAGCTTTAAAACAACAAAAATCTTATCTAAAATCAACTTTCAATAGTTTACACGAACAAGTAGAAACCGTTTTGCATCCAAACTATACTGCATCACTACAAGCCAGAGCTAAAAAAGGTTGGGCAAAACTTGGTCAATTCAATATATGGCAAAATTCTAAACAACTATTTACCAAATTTCAAACTGCAGGCATAAACCTTAGACAAACAGGTTCTTTAGGTGGTATAGATATTGGCACAAAAGACTATGATAATAGTCCAAGCAGACTTCAAAGCTATGTCGCAGACAAAGAAAATACATACAGCAAACAATATCAGGTAAACTCTGAAAATTATGATGAGGCTGTTCAAGAATTTCAAACTGCTGATAACAATTCTCATTTTGCAGACAGAACTTTGACAGATGCAATAGACAAAGAGCAAGGCTTGGTTGATGATATGCGAAGAACAGATGCACAAATGCGTAATATCAGTATCCAACAAGGTTATCTTGCATAATTATTAAATTGCGTTCCTTAAAATGTTATGGATATTTTCTCGAGTTTCACCTTTGTAATTGATTCTTGAAGATGTTATCGGTTGTTTGTAATCGTATTTGTTGATAGAACGAGATTCAACAATTACTGATGGTGGTAATATTGACCACTTGTACAATGCCGTTGACATTCTTCTATAGAACTTGTCCAGCCATTCTGCTTTTTGTTTTTCTGAAACATCATGAGTTTTTTCATATTGGAAAGTTGTACTCATTAAATCCCAATAATGTTCATGTTTATTTTCAATTCTCCAAATAACTTCATCTAAAAATTCATAAGGCATAAGCGCATCTTCTGCAATTAACGGTTTCCCTGTTTTAGGGTCAATAGCAAGTTCTGCCCCCGGTTTTTTTAGGATAATAGCTTCCGGAATTGCATTTTTTTCTGCTCTGTTTTTGTTTAGCCATCTTGCAAATGCAAATAATTTTGTCTTTGGTACATCGGCAATAGGTGCAAACCCTCCAGACATATCACCATTGATTGTCGCATATCCCATATATAATTCAGATTTATCAGAGGTTGCAATAGGTAAACATCTTGCAAATTCGTTACTGATTCCCCACAAGTACATAGCTCTTGAACGTGCTTGAATATTGTCTTGTGTGAAGGACTGTTTGTAACGGCAATTCCATTTGCTTTCAACTTTAGAGAACAGGTTGTTGAACATCTGATTAGTTGTTTCTACCATATCCTTAATTGGTACTTCTGCAAAGTTAATTCCTAAGTTGTTAGCTAGGATTTCTGCATCACTTCGGCTTTCTTGGCTTGTTATTTTTGAAGGCATGCTTATCCCAAATACATTTTCTTTACCCAGTGCGTCTGCCAGTAATACGGCACAAACTGTAGAATCAAGCCCACCTGATAGCCCTAAAACGGCTCTTTCAAATCCTGTTTTAGAAAAATAATTATTGATACCTTGAGTTATTGTCTTGTATGTTCTTTCCAAGTCATTTTCATACTCAAGTGTAAATATTTTTTGTTCGGTAAGAGTTTTTTCAAGTCCTTTTGTCAACGGGTAAATTTTACCGATTTTTTTTAGTGGATTAACAATCAAAAATTGTTCTTCAAAAGATTTTGCTCTGGCAATTAATGCCCCATCTCTAGAGAATACTCTGCTTGAACCTTCGAAAGAGCTGTTATCGATAGCTCCGACTTGGTTTACATAGACCATTGGAGTTTTGTATGAATTAGCCGTAAAAGAAAGCATATTATGTTTTAATTGTTCTTTTTTAGCTCTGCTTGGTGATGCTGAACAGTTTACAAAAATGTCAGGTTTTTCTATGGCAAGTTCTTCTATCGGGTCTTTTGCATACAAAGTTTTGTCAAAGAAATCTTTGTTGTTCCAAC
>USCK01000131.1 GCA_900553205.1 uncultured bacterium
AGACAAAAACACAAGAGAAGTTTTTGGTGATTATATTGATATTTATGATATGACACAAGCTGTTGAAGATGGTGCGACTCGCCCTGTTTATTATGAAAGCAGAGTTGTAAAACTTCAACTTGACCCTGCGACACTTGCTCTTATTGATAAAGAATATGATTTGATGGCACTAAATGCAGATGAAGAAGTTGTTGAACAAAGCAAACGAGAATTAAGTCAAATGGAAACTGTTTTGGGTGATGATAGCACAATTAATTCTTTGGTAGATGATATTCTAAGCCACTACGAAAACAACAGAGAAAATCTTTTGACAGGAAAAGCAATGATTGTTGCTTATTCTCGACCTATTGCCATGAAAATTTATAATAGAATACTTGAATTAAGACCAAGTTGGGGAGAAAAGAACAAAGAAAAAATTGCCGTTGTAATGACATCAGGAAACAATGACCCAGAAGAATGGCGTGATATTATCGGGAACAAAGCATATAAAACAGAGCTTGCAAAAAGATTTAAAGATAACAATGATACATTAAAAATTGCTATCGTTGTTGATATGTGGCTAACAGGTTTTGATGTTCCATCATTAGCCACAATGTATGTTTATAAGCCAATGAGCGGACATAATTTGATGCAGGCAATTGCTCGTGTAAACCGAGTATTTAAGGATAAGGAAGGTGGATTGGTTGTTGATTATGTCGGCATTGCAACAGCACTAAAACGAGCAATGAATGATTACACTGCAAGAGATAGAAAAGCATACGGTAATCCTGATATATCCCAAATTGCATATCCAAAATTCATTGAAAAATTAGAAGTTTGTCAAGATTTGTTCCATGGCTATGATTTTTCTAAATTTACAACAGGCAGTGATTTAGATAGAGCAAAAACTATTAGTGGTGCAGTAAACTTTATTATTGCTCCAAGTATGCAGGATAGAAAAGAGTCTTTCCAAAAAGAAGCGTTATTGTTACATCAAGCCTTGTCTTTATGTTCTTCAATAGTTGATGAAAAAGACAGAATTTTGGCTGCATTTTTTGAATCTGTAAGAGTGTTATTAAATCGATTATTGAATACAGGTATTGATAAAAAAATATCACTTCCTGAAATGAACGCAAGAATAAATGAATTATTGAAACAAAGTATAAAAAGCGATGGTGTAATAAATTTATTTTCGGATATAAAAGAAGAATTTTCATTATTTGACCCTAAATTTTTAGATGAAATTTCAAAAATGAAAGAAAAAAATCTTGCAGTAGAAATATTAAAGAAATTACTTGCAGAACAAATTTCGTGTTATAGAAGAACAAATTTTGTAAAATCAGAAAAATTTAGCGAACTTATTCAAGCTGCAATGAACAAATATATAAATGGTTTAATTACAAATGCAGAAGTTATTGAAGAACTCTTAAAAATTGCAAAACAAATCAAAGAAGGTTCGCAACCTATTGGGGATTTGAACGATGAAGAAATCGCATTTTATGATGCATTAACAAAACCTCAAGCCGTAAAAGATTTTTATAAAAACGAAGAGTTGATAAATATGACAAAAGAACTAACCGATTCTTTAAGACGAAACAAAACTATTGACTGGCAAAAGAAAGAATCTGCTAGGGCAAATATGAGAAGAATTATTAAAAGACTTCTAAAGAAATACAATTATCCACCAGAAGAAACACAAGATGCGTTACAAACAGTAATGACTCAATGTGAACTTTGGACAGATAAATTAATGGTTGTATAAAAACAATTTTGTACAACCATTAGTGCAGATATTGTTGCTTTTGTGGGTTTGTCTGTATGTCCTCTTTGTTGGAAATTTGTTAAATAAAACTCATTTTAAAATCAATATTAGTTTTTCTCAAAATCCTTTGGAAATTTTTCTCAAACCTGTTGAGAATTTATAAGCATAATAAAAGACAGGATAAAAAACTATCCTGTCTTTTAAAAATTGGGCATGAAGAGACTCGAACTCCCACGCTTTCGCACTAGTTCCTAAGACTAGCGTGTCTACCATTCCACCACATGCCCATATTCATAACCACATGTCATATTTAATTATCAAAATTGCTTTTAGGTTCCTTTCGAAACCTGAGCGTGTCTACCCCTCTCCTCGAAGATACTTAATCTTCTCGTCGGCAGAGTACCACATGTCCATATTTAATTATCAAAATTGCCAAGTTTTCTAGCAACTCTCAAATTATATACAAAAAATTATATTTTTGCAACTGATTTAATTGAAAATTATAAAGATATTCTATATATCTATCAAACAGTCTAATAAAATTTATAATACCTTGATATAATCTTACAAACTTTCTATCAAGATTTTTAATTCACCGACAATAGAATCTAATATGCTTAAAGTTGCTTTATTAGGTTGTGCAAATAATCTTGATAAATTTGTTTCAAATTTCTTAGGGAGTATTTTACAATTATTTTTTGTAAATTGTATCAAACGTTTTTCTCCTGGGTGTAATTGCTCGTTCAACGCAAATATTATATCGAAATAACTTGCTACAAATGCAGATATTCTATGATTTATACTAACAACATCTTTTCGTTCAATAGCCTTTTTGATTTGTTCATAATAAGAAGCAAAAGGTTTGTCCTTCATTAGCATCAAATTGCGTTTAATAATATTTTCTTTCAAAGCTTTGGGATACGAAGTATCTATTACTTTTTGCAAATTCCGTAACCAATTATTTTTATCATGGATTATATTAAAGTTTTTTAGAGTATATAAAAAACAAGTAGTATAACCGTTTTGGGGATAGCATTTTACCCAAGTATTATCAACAACACTTTCAAACCAATCAACATTCCAATACATCACATCTAATTGTTTATTTAGCTTATCAACCAAATACTCATCACCTGCACCAAAATACTCACAACCTGATTCATATTTAGAAGAAATTGATTTTATAATATTTTCTCTGACTTCTATAGAAACATTAGTTTTTGAAAAAATATAAATATCAATATCTGAATTCTTATCAGAAGTTTTTACAGTCGTTGAACCTCCTATAGCAACTGCTTCAACCTCTTGCAAATCAATATATTGATTTACTATTTCTTCTAATAAAGTACCCATAATGCACACCTATCCTATTTTTGACAGTAACGATTAAATATATTTTTGGGGCAACAATTACCCTTGTTTTTTTATTGCTTCTTGAAGAGCTTTTTCTAATACAACAATCTTTGATTCAAGAACTTTTACCTTTGAAGAACTTTCATCTCTATCCACTCCTCGTCTTTCCAATTCTCTTTTGTATTCAACAAGTTGTTTTTCTTTTTTCAAATTCAAAAACGTCATCAAATAGATACCAACCACCATACTTAATGTCGAAACTGTAAGTATTACATAAAACAATTCAGTATGACTCATATTTGGATTATGTGCCAACAACCCCATAAAGTTTGTATAACCTAAATATCCAAACTCTGCAAAAATCACTATATTCAAAACTATATATAAAAACATTCTCTTATTCATTCTATTTCTCCTTAAGTTCGTTTTGTTTTAAATAATCCAAAACCTTTATCAACTTTTTATCCATTGGAATTTCTAGCTCAATTATCTCATTACCAAAGGGTTTTGTAAACTTCAACTTATATGCCTCAAGCACCTGTTCTTCGGTTTGAATCCTCATCTTCCCAAACCCATACAAAGTATCATTATACACAGGGTGTCCGATATGGCTCATATGAACCCTAATCTGATGAGTTCTTCCTGTCCTAAGAGTTAATTCAACAAGAGTTGCATCAGTAAAATTTTCTAATACTCGCATCTCTGTGATACTTGGTTTTCCTTTTTCATCAAAAATTACGTCCATTTTTTGAGGTTTTGTTTTGTGACGTCCTATTGGAAAATTTAAGACTTTATCTTCGGTAATCACACCTCTAACAACTGCTAAATATTTACGAATTGCAGTTTTTTCTTTTATTTGATTAGCCAAAAACTCGTGTGTTTGATTATTCTTAGCAACCATCAAAAGCCCAGAAGTGTTTCTATCAAGCCTATGTAAAATTCCTCTGCGAAATTCTCCATTGATATCAGAAAGATTTTCTCCATACCTATATTTCAAAGCATTTACTAAAGTATTTTCTTTTTCTGTTGTCGTAGGGTGAGTCAACATGCCAGAAGGTTTGTTTACAACGAGCATATTTTCATCTTCATAAATTATATCTAGAGGAATATTTTGTGGCGGGATATTGTGAAGTTCAGCCTCAAAATTACCACACTCAATAACATCATTTTCCCTCAGTTGATATGAGGGTTTTGCCGTTTTGGAATTTACCAAAATCTCACCTTTTTTTATCGCAGATTGAATCTTTGAGCGAGAGATATCAACAAGCATTTCCGACAAATAAGCATCAAGCCTTTTACCTTCGTCATTATAATCTATTATAAATTTTGAATTATTGTCCATTGTAATATTATTTCTTTGAGTAGTTTCTGAATAACATAAACATTATAACAATAACACTGACATTAATAAAAATATCTGAGATATTAAATACAGGGAAATTAATAAAACTAAGTTCAAAATAATCTCTTACAAACCCAAATGCTATACGCTCAAATAAATTACAAGCGATTCCTGATAACAACAATGAAATCATAAATACATTCATCATAGTTAATTCTTTGAGATTTTTGACTAAATAACAAAATATACCAATTATAGCCGTAACTGCGAATATTATTAATACAATTTTATAGTCTTGCAAAATTGAAAATGCCGCACCTGTGTTTTCCATATAATTCAACTTCAAACCAGGTAAAAACAATATTGTATCCTGTGATATTGCAGACAAATAAGTTGATGTATATAGATTAAACACTATTAAGAAAAATACTGATATAACAAAATAGACAAATTTATATGAGTTACTTTGTTTGGACATCTTTTTCCTCTATAAATTTATTAACAGGTATAACATTAATTCTTTCCATTAAACAAGCATAACCTGTAAGATTTATATCTAAATTTTGGTTATCATCAACTTTTGGTCTTGTAAACCCAACTGTTGCAACAACATATTCATTGGTGTTTTCCGTATTAGTTTTCATTATTCTTTCAAGTTTGCCGTCAGATGAGAATTTGCGATAAATTTCT
>USCK01000132.1 GCA_900553205.1 uncultured bacterium
ATACCATAGCTAACCAAAATGTTTCTATAGTTTCAGATATTGCAGGTACAACAACTGATGTCGTCGAAAAGTCTATGGAGTTGTTTCCTATAGGTCCTGTAACATTTTTAGACACAGCAGGCATCAATGACACGACTGAACTCAAAGAACAAAGAACTGAAAAGACTCTCAGCATTATGCCAAGATGTGATGTTGTAGTTTTGGTAATTGATTATAACGGTTTATCACAAGATGAGCATGACCTTATTGATAAATTTAATTCATTCAATATTCCTCTTTTAGTTGTTATAAACAAATACGATATTAACCAAATCTCATCTGAAAAATATAATGAAATACTTGAATTCACAAACCACATAATAGAAACCTCATCTATCAATGATAAAAACCTGACAGATAAGTTCGTTGAAAATCTTGTAAAAGTTTTACCTGAAGAATTTATTACACCACCATCTATTCTTGGAGATAAAGTAAATAAAGGCGACAATGTCATATTAGTAACACCCATTGACAAAGAAGCTCCAAAAGGTAGATTAATTTTACCTGAGGTTCAAACAATAAGAGATTTACTTGATAATGATTGTATCGTAACCGTTGTTCAAGAAAACAATTTAGAAAATGCTATTAATAATCTAAAAGTAAAACCTAAACTTGTTGTAACAGATTCCCAAGCCTTCAAAGCTGTAGATAGTATTGTTCCTGAAGATATTAATATTACATCTTTTTCAATACTATTTGCCAGATTAAAAGGTGATTTAAAAACATTTTTAAAAGGTTGCGAAGCTATTGGTACATTAAAGCCTAATGATAAAGTTTTAATCCTTGAAAGCTGTACACACCACTCAATAGATGATGATATTGCGAGAGTCAAAATTCCAAAGCTATTGCAAAACAAACTGGGCTTTGAACTAAATTTTGACTACAAAACAGGGCATGACTTTCCTAGTATTTCAGGATACAAACTTATTATTCATTGTGGGGCATGCATGACCAACAGAAAAGAAGTCTTGTCCCGAATACTTATTGCAAACAAAAGAAATATACCTATTACAAACTATGGAATTACAATATCATACTGCCTAGGAATACTTGATAGAGCCACAAAAATTTTCGAATGTGAATAATTGTAAATCAAACACTTGTTAGATTTCTAAAAATCGGCTATTATTGCAGACGGGGTTAAAAAGAGTATGATTGATAATTATAGAAGTTTTTTGTAAAGAATTTTAAAAATTCTGTAACAAACTAGCAATTTCTCTGATTTATCGAACTTATTTTTATTATAGACGTGTATAGGGAAGGTAAGTTAATTGATTTCTAATTCTACAACAGTAAGTATCAATAATAATCGTGTAAAAAACACTAATAATAAACAAAATCAAAACAATCCAAAGTTCAAAGGCTTTGGTGGTGCTATTATGAATGGCGCAGGTTGGGCTATGAATAGTATTGAAAACGGTGGTTTTGTTGCGTCTTTCCTTATACAAGATACTCTTGGCATGACAGTTCCAAGAACTCGAGAAGGGCTATATAGAGATAGAGATAAGAAAAACCTTAAATTCAAAGACATGAATTTTAAAGAAGCTGGCGAAGTTTTCATCAGAGAATTCTTATCTGGACCTCTAATGATGTTCACTCCATTTGCTGTATTTGCTTTGACAAAGAAATTTATTGGCAAATCTACTTTCACAAACACTGGTTTATTGAAAAAAATGGGTAAAAACTTTACAGAGGTAGTAAAAAATAAAGCTTCTGGGGAATCTGTAAAAGGCTTGAAAGAAAAATTCTATCGCAAGTCTATAAAACACATGGTTTCTCATACTACTCCTGAAGCTTCTGCACAAAAAACTAATGATGTTGTAAATACAATTTACGGTCATGTTGAAAAACTTGATGAGTTGGAAGCTAACGTTAAGAATGCTAAAGGTCTATCTTTCAAAGATAAATTCTTAAACATTTTCCGTAAAAAATCTGATAAAGTTGTTTCTGAAAAACAAAAAATACAAAATGAAATTGCAAATACGAAATCAAATATTGCTAATGAATTTAACAATTTCCACACAGAAAATTCAAGTAATTTACAATATGCTAACAAAATAAAATTAGATAATGAAACTTATAACTCAGAAAATGCTATTACTGCAATGAGAAGTTATGCTTCTGACATTCTTAAAAACAAGAAAGCTGAAGATATTACTGAACAAACTGCCAAACAGTTTGAAAAAACTTCTATGGCTAAACGAATCTTCTCTACTGTTGTTGCTTCTTTAGCTACTATTGGTTCAACATCAATTGTTCCTTCTCTATATGCAATTTTAAACCCAGTTCCACCGAGTGCATTAGATAACTCTTGTGATAATCCTACTCATAAACATAACGAAAATGTGACACCAAAAGTGGCACAACCTCAACAACAACCTGCTAACAAAAATGGTAATGTTCAATTTAAAGGTAATATTTTAAAACAATTACAATTTGATGGTAATCAATTAACACCTATGCTAATGACGACCTTAGCTGCAGGTGGACTTGTTGCACCAAGAATAAATACAGCAATAAAACGTGCGCCTATAGACAAAGAAACTGGTAAAAAAGATCTTATAGAAGTTCCAGAAATTCTAACAAGAGACATAACTTCTACAGTAGCAGTAACATGTGGAGTTCCAATTCTTACAAAAGCAATGGTTAATTTGTATGAAAAACCTACTGGCTTTGTTCTTACAAATGGTTCTCATAAGAAAACTTCTATATTCAAGAAAGTTTTAGACACAATCAACCCATTAAGCAGCGTTGGACCATTCAGTAATAAAGATATCAAAGAAATTTACGGTAATGTTGATAACAAAGCTAAATTAACAAACTTTGCACAATTTATAGACAAAAACGATGGTAATTTGTTTAAGGTATTCAAAACATTGAAAAATGGAAAATCATCTTTTGCTGGAACTGTAGCTGATTTTGATGCAATCTCTAAATTAGACAATAAATCTGCAAATGCTAAGATTATGGAAGTTATCGCAAACAACTTTGACGATAAAAAAGTTAAAACCTTAATGGAGGCTACAAAATCTGGAAAACCTAATGGAATGTTAAAACGTGCAAGAGGTTTGAACTCATTACCTAGATTTGTGAACACATTGATTCTTGTTCCTTCATTCCTTGGTATCATTCTTCCTAAAATAGTTTATGGTATCACTGCTAAGAACCGTAAAAAAGCAGAAATGGCAAAAACACCAAAAGGAATCAATGAACTTGAAACACCAATCAACAATACACCATTAATAATCCAAAACTCTAAAAATATATCTAAGTCTTTTGGACAAACAAAAACTTTTGATAAATTAAAACAACACAACAACAAATAAAAACAACTATTGGCAAATATTAGGAGAAGTATAAAATGATAACATTAAGAAGCAACAACTATGCAAATCTACTGCAATTCAGAAGCAGTAAAAACTCCCAAAAAACAGAATCTGACAATACCGTTCCTGAACACAAAACAAGACATTCTGCAAACAACAAATATACTACAGGTATAATTGCTACATCAGCTTTTATTGCAGGCTTAGGCGCAAATAAATTACTCGTACCTACGGAATCAATGGCAAATACAAAAACCGAAATGTATGCCCCTGCAAGAAATAATACAGAAGAAGCATCTTCTACAGATATCAGTTGGGAAGATGCAACAGCTCAACAAAGACCTCAACAAAGAAGAACTACAACACCTCAAAAAACAAGACCTGCAAATTCTGATTATTGGTACTACACAAAACGCAACACCGTAACTGGCGAAAACGGTGAAAAATATACAGAAATAAGTCAATATGTTGTACACGAACAACAAGATCTATTAACAAAAACATATAAAAATGCACAAGGTAAAGTAATTCAAAAAGAAGAATACAACAGATATGTATCTGTTCCTCTTTATGAAAAAACAACTCTTGAAAACGGTAAACTTTACCAAGAAAAAGAATATGAGAAATTCAATTATAATAGCAAAACTCCAACAAAAGGTTATATAAAAGTCGCTCGTGATGATGGTTCTACAGATACTTATGATGTTGATTTTAGAATCCAAATGCAATTAAATAAAAATAAACATACAAACCCACCTCAAAAGCAACAACAAAACAATAATAGCAGTGGTACAGGTTTTGGCGATGCACTTTATGACCAAATATTTGGGAATTAATTAGATATATTCAACAAAAAAGATTATCCTTATTGGATAATCTTTCTTATAAGCAAATTTTTATCATTCTATTTCTAACAAGCCTTGCCAGAGATTCTTCGGCTAAAGCCTCTGAATGAACCATCTTACGACTGCACCTCGCATTAAACGGCAACGCTCCAAATCAAATCGAAAAGCGTGGTTTCCGATTATGATTTGTCGTCTTTCGCTTCGCTCATGCCTCTGCTCGGCTTGCAAAAATAAAACCACTATAGGATAGTGGTTAAAAATTTATTATAGGGAAATAAAATTATAGGGAAAAATTATGTTAGAATCTTTTAATAATCTTCAGCTAAGATTAAGCATTGAATGTTTTGAATGAAGTTTCAATGTTTTTGCTGATAACCTTGTTTACTGCGTCCATTTCAGTTTGGATAGCAGAGTGTTCAGTGTTTAATTGAGATAATCTCAATTCAAGGTTTTTATCTTGAGCTTGAAGAATTTCTATATGAGCATTAATTTCATTTTGTTTTTGGTCATATACATATTGGTCATAAGTATATTGGTTGTAAGCATCTTCATAAGCATTATCATCTGTTTCTGTGCTTGCAGTCATAGTGTAAGTATTACCTTCTGCATCTGTCATAGATGAGATTCTGCCAGTTGTATCAAATTCGATTTGAACACCACTTAATTGAGTTTTTTGAGATTTGTTCATAGATGCAACTGCAAAAGTTGTTATGCTTAGTGTTGAATTGTTAGCACTTTTTTCAACATCTTCTTTCTTAGCAAATCTGATACCGGTGCTTGATTTGTATTGGTAGTATTCATTAATATCTAAACCTGCGTTGATGAAAGCTTCTTTGTATTCAGAACCAACTGTAGAGAAAGTTGTA
>USCK01000133.1 GCA_900553205.1 uncultured bacterium
TCCACGCTCGAACAGTTTCACCTACGGGCTATCGCCCTATCGGTTCAATATTCTCTCCGGCATGAATGCCGTACAGAAATTCGCTGAAACAAGTTCAGCATTACTGGAATGTATAGTTATCACAGTAATCCAGAGGATTACTTCGCTAACGCTCGTAAAGACAGACAACATTCTTATTTACTTAATAACCTATTCACTTAGTCACTTTTTGTTAGACCTTTACTCTCATACTAAATATTATTAGTATTTTGTTAGTTGTTGATTATGTTAAAATCATTATATGTTTAAACGAAAATTCTTGTTACATACAATATTAATCCTAACAGCAATCGGAATGTTATTACCGTTTTTTGTAATGTTTTTAGTATCGTTTTCTAAAGATAACAGTCTTTCGTTTTCTAACTTTACGATTACAACTGCGAACTATTTCCATGTATTCCACGCAATCCCGATAACAAGATATTTCCTGAATAGTCTTATTGTGTCAGTATTTACAACAATAGGACAAGTTCTTTTTTCAACTCTTGCAGGATATGCTTTTGCAAGAATGAATTTCAAAGGCAGAAACCTGATATTTTTTATATTTTTGATAACAATGTTTATTCCTCCTCAAGTAAACATTATTCCATTATTCTTTTTAATGCGTGAGCTTCATCTTGTTGACACATACCAAGCCCTTATTCTCCCTGGGATATTTGGAGGATTCGGAGTATTTATGATGCGTCAATATTTCTTGGGATTTTCAAAAGACCTTGAAGAAGCTTCAATCATTGACGGTTGTAACAAGTTTCAAATGTTTTTCAAAATAGCAATGCCACTTGCAGCACCTGCTATCGCAACACTTGCAATATTTACCTTTATCACATCATGGAACAGTTTTATTTGGCCGTTAATTATAACAAACTCAGAAAGTATGCGAACATTACCTCTCGGCTTGGCTATCTTCAAAGGCAGTTACAGAGAGATTACAATGTGGGGTGATTTGTTTGCCTGTTCTGTTGTATGTGCTTTACCTACTATTTTGATATTTTTGTTTGAAAAGAAATACCTTATCAATGATATGCTAAAAGGTGCTGTTAAGGAATAGATTTTCTTTAGCTATTCCAATAAAAATTTGAACTTTAACTCTCCTTCAAGAATTCATATATTTATATGATGTCTATATATTGATATTAGATAAAATAATATTGAAGTACTTTTGTAGGTATAGGGATGGAGCAAACTAATAATTTTAGCAGCTACAATAATATCAAAAGACTTTCAGACGAAGAACTTGTAAGCGTTTGGGAGCAATATTTTGCTGACCATTCGAACAAAAAGCTGAGAGATATTTTGATTGTTCAATACATCTATCTTACACGATACGTTGTAGGTCGTGTAAAAGTTGCCCTACCTCCTACATTCTCGTTTGAAGATATTTCAAGTTATGGTGTTGAAGGTTTAATTGATGCAGTAGAAAAATATACTCCACAAAACGGTGCAAGGTTTGAAACTTATGCCCTTGTAAGAATCAGAGGCAACATCATTGACAAAATACGTTCTCAAGATTTCTTGCCAAGAACAGTAAGACGTAAAATAAAAGATGTAAAACAGGCTCAAGAACAATTAAAGAAACAGTTTGGTCGTCCTGCAACAAATAAAGAAGTTGCAGAGCTTCTTGGTTTGGAAACAGAGAAAGTTGACCAAATTTTAGCAGATGATACAACTATTACATCAATTTATGACAAAAAAGGTTCTGGAGATGATAGTATGGAAATCATTG
Organism: uncultured bacterium; assembly: GCA_900553205.1. Lineage (GTDB taxonomy): Bacteria > Cyanobacteriota > Vampirovibrionia > Gastranaerophilales > Gastranaerophilaceae > UMGS1585. Next base: position 1,763 of record USCK01000133.1, read on the forward strand.
ATACTATTCAAGATTCCCATCACTTGACCCCACACGAAGCATACGAAGAAAAGAATGTTAAATCTCAACTGGAGGCAGCTTTAAAACGACTACCAGAGAGAGAACGCATGATAATGGTTCTTTACTACCACGAAAACATGACCTTCAAAGAAATTGGTGAAGCCGTTGATATCTCTGAATCAAGAGTTTGTCAAATTCACGCTCAAGCTATCATGAAACTTAAAAATCTGCTTAGTGAAAACCGTTCTGAAAGATTAAAGAAAAGCATTATCTAAACTAAAGATAAATATAAAGTTTTAACAATTAAATTCAAAGAGCAGAAACATAAATGTTTCTGCTCTTTATTTTGGTATTTCTACCGGCTGTCAACCATTTTTGTTAAGGATTAAATCCTATAAGACAAAATTAGTCCTCACGTTTTAAATCTTGGCTTTCGTCAAGTAATGTTTTTAATTGTTTTCTTGCAATTCGTGGCAAGTTCAATGTCGCATTTCCGCCAACGCAACCACCTTCACAACACATTACCTCTACAAGATTACAATCAGGACATTTTTTATCTTTTACAAATTTCTTCAATTCTTTTGCAGTTTCTTTTGTTAAACCACTAATAATATATGGTTTTACTTGTTCTTTATCTTTTAGAACTGATTTAACTGCCTCTGCAACTCCAGCAGTATTACCGAAATTACGAGCTTGTTTTGAAGAATCAGAATCAGTTCTATCCTCATCACATTCAGCTATTTCTATTTTCTTTGCAATAAATAATGCACCTAATTCTTCGTAAGTCATTACATAAGAAACATTATCATTGTCCATAGCTTCTTTGCGTTTTGCGACACAAGGACTGATAAACACTGTTACTGCTTCAGGGTCAGCTTTTCTTACAAGCTCTGCAGTATAGTACAATGGAGTACCTGTTGTTGAACGAAATTCATTCATATCAGGAAGATGTTTTTCTACAAAATTGTTATATCCTGCGCAACAAGAAGTTGTCATAAATGGTTGACCTTCTTCCATTCTTTCTTCGAATTCTTTAGCTTCGTTAATTGTTGTAATATCAGCACCTTTTGCAACTTCTACAACCTCATCAAATCCAGCTTTCTTTATCGCAGTTTTTAGTTGATAAATATTTCCTGGAAGTTGACCCACAAGTGATGGGGCAAACATTGCAACAACTTTTTTATCCTTGTCTTTGATATTCTTCAAGATATCAATTATTTGGCTCTTTTCATTTACTGCACCAAAAGGACAAGCCGCAACACATTTACCACAAGTGATACATTTATCAAAATCTATTCTTGTAATTCCTGCATCATCTTTATGAATAGCACCTACTGGACAAGCATCTTCACAAGGAACTGCAAGTTTTACAATAGCATTATAAGGACAAGCGTTCATACACATTTTACAGCCCTTACATTTGCTTCCGTCGATTTTTGAACGACCATTAACCATATCAATCGCACCAAATTTACAAGCTGATTGACAAGGTCTTGCTACACAACCTTTACACAAGTCTGTAACATAAATTCTACTAGGAACACAACCCGCACAAGCAGCATCTAAAACTGTTAGAGGGTTTTCTTCCGGTTCTTCTCTTTTCAAAGATTCTTCTGCAAATCTATTTAATGGTGTAGTTTCATCATCATCTTCTAGAGAAAAACCAAGCCCAGCTTTAACACGTTCTTTCAAAATTTCACGTTCTTTATATACACAACATCTGTATGGTACATCAGAACCTTTTGGACGCATATCATAAGGGATTAATCTCGTATTTTCCTCAAAATTATCTGATAAAAATGCCTCTATAATTCTTGCTAGTATTTCTTTTTTTATATGTATTGATTGACTATTATTACCCATTTTCGTTTAACTTCCTATCTATTTCTTGTATAACTTTATCAATTGTTGCTTCTTGAATAACAGTATCATCAACTGTCACATAAGGAGCTTTTGAATACTCTGAACTATTTGTACAGAAATTAAGACAAGTGCTGCCTGAAACCTCTACATCATCGCCATATTTTTTCTTAACGATGTCAACCAAATCTTGTAATTGAGATGCACCCATTACAAAGCAGGTAGTTCCCATACAAATTTTTACATTAACTTTTGCCATTCTGTTTTTCCTTATTAACTATTACTATACATTAATCTACATATACTGAATTGTAACTTTTTTAATATACTTGTCTTGTAATACTTTTGCAATCTTTTTGATTATATTTTTACGAATTTCTATTTCAATCGGCAAATTCGGATCATAATGTGCCTGATTTAATTTTGCACCAACCATGAAAAGAATACAATCACTATCTAACAAAAACTTTACCAAATCTCCGGCTGCGTCTTTTTTCATTTCGGTTTCATCTTCCAAATATTCGTAAGTTTTTGTTAGTGTCAAAATACCTTCTGTTACCAAATCAACCCCTTCCATATAAGATACTGATGGCAATTTGCCTGCATTAACAAGTACAGGAGTATCTATTGGTATGTTCAACTCTCTTGATATTAAGTTAGCTGTAGTTCCACCACTAATCGCTTTTTTTCCGTCAAATTCTTTGAACACATTTGCATAATAATTATCTTTGTCCATATGATAAGGTGGGCCTGTAAACACTAAAGATTTTCTAGGCTTACGACAATGAACACACATAGCTGAGATATCATCTTTTGCTTCTCTATCAGGTTCAAGAGAGCGAGCAAAATCTACAATAAACTTTGATAAATCTCTTGTTGTTATGTATTTATCTTGATGAAGTTGATTCAAAACTGCATCAATTAAACCTTTTCTTCTTAACCCTAGTTTAAATTTATCTGACCCCAACCCTGCCTGAGTAACTCCATCGGAACAAAAGATTAAACGGTCATTTTCTTTCAATTTTAGTTTATAAATATGCATCTTCCGATTTTTAAAAGTTTCCGAAGTTATTATTTCACATTCCGGCTCTAAAACTTCTTCATCTCTTATCCATAAAAACTGAGGGTTACCTTCTTCTACAATCTTAGTAAACCCTTCTGAATTACAATCCATAACGGAAAATGTTGAATAACTAATCTTTCTTTTCTGACACACAGGAAGCGAATTCATCATTATTTCACAAGCTTTTCTTATATCTGAATCTGCCTCAATAAATTTTAGAAGCATAGTTGCAGTCATACTTGCTAAAATATTCGCTTTTACGCCACTACCTAAACCATCTG
>USCK01000134.1 GCA_900553205.1 uncultured bacterium
TTCATCTTGATAAGGTGAAAGCTTTGTTATTTCTTCTATAACATTTGGTAGTTTTTCCAATGTGTAGTCAATTTCATCTTCTGTAGTGAAACGACTTAATGAGAATCTTATACTTCCATGCAATGATGTAAATGGAACTCCCATAGCTCTAAGAACATGACTTGGTTCTAGAGAGCCTGAGGTACAAGCACTACCGGAGCTTGCGCAAATTCCGATATCGCTAAGATGTAGCAATATCAATTCACCTTCTATATATTCAAAACCTATATTTGTAGTATTTGGAACTCTGTTAGAAATAGACGAATTTAATCGAGCATTAAACACTCTTTTCAAAATACCTGTTTCAAGTTTATCACGCAATCGTTTAATCTCTGTTACTTCATATTTCAAAGATTCTTTTGCAAGTTCAGCTGCAACTCCCATACCTACGATATAAGGTACATTTTCTGTTCCTGCTCTTTGTCCTCTTTCTTGGTGTCCACCAATAATTAATGGAGGAATAATAACATTTGATTTAACATAAAGAGCACCAATACCTTTAGGAGCATGAAATTTATGTCCTGAAACACTTAACAAATCAATATTTGTTGATTTTAAATCAAAATCAATTTTTCCTGAAGCTTGAACAGCATCAACAAAGAACTTTGTATTAGGATTTTTTGATTTGATTATTTCTCCAATTTCTTCTACAGGAAACAAAACACCTGTTTCATTATTAGCCCACATTACAGAAACTAAAGCAGTATCATCATCTATTTTTTCTTTTAATTCTTCGAGTTCTAGTTCACCGTTAGATTTCACTCCGATATAATCAACTCTATAGCCTTGTTTTTCCAAAGTTTTATATACATTCAAAACACAAGGGTGTTCAACTTTTGTTGTTATAATGTGTTTCTTGTTTTTATTTGTCGCCAAAACTCCTTTTATTGCAGTGTTTGCACTTTCTGAACCACAAGAAGTAAATATAACTTCTCTTTCAGATTTAGCACCAAAGAAATCCTTCATTTGGGCTCTTGCTTGCGCAATAGCTTTGGCAGGTTTTACGCTAAACTGATACATTGATGACGGATTAGCATAATCTTCTTCCAAATAAGGAAGCATCGCTTCCAACACTCTTTTATCAACTTTCGTTGTTGCATTATTATCTAAATATATAACCATTATACTTGTATAACCTCTATATCTTGACTAACTTTATCTTGTAATGTAGTTTCTACGAACGCTTTTAATGTTAAAACAGAGTTCTTACAGCTTGAGCATCTGCCTTGTAGTTTTACATAGACTTTGTTATCTTCAATATCAACCAACTCAATATCTCCACCATCTTTTTGAAGTTCGGGAGCTATTACGGTTTCTATAACTTTATTGATTTTTAAAATCATTTGAGCCGCAGATAGTTTTGGTTGTTCTTTCTTAGCATACTTATCAATAATTGCTTGAATTGAAGATTTACATCTGCCACAAGCGCCACCGGCTTTTGTATAGTTAGTAATATCATCAACTGTCGTCAAATTATTAACCTGAATAGCCTCAATTATTTGTTGTTCTGTAACATTGAAGCAGGTACAAATAATCTTTTCGGCTGAGGCAGGAGTTGTACCTGCTATTGAATAATCTTCGCCATAATATTTTTTCAAAGCATCTTCTAAGGCTTCATGCCCCATTACTGAGCAGTGCATTTTTTCAGGAGGCAAGCCTCCTAGTTCATCTGCAATTTCTTTATTTGTAATCTTTTTTACTTCATCTAAAGATTTGCCGATTATCATTTCTGTTAAAATACTTGAGCTTGCAACGGCAGAACCACAACCAAAAGTTTGGAATTTTGCATCCTCAATAACTCCGTCTTTTAATTTTATATATAATTTTAAAGAATCTCCACAAGCCAAAGATCCGGCTTCACCAATCAAATCAGCGTTGTCAATTTTACCTACATTTCTTGGATTTCTGTAATGATCCATTACTTTATCTGAATAATCCCACATAATTTATACCTCGTCTATCAATATTATTTTAGCATTAACAAAAAACTGTAGTAAATATAATAATCTAATAAAAAAGTTTATATTAAGAAATATTAAAACTAGTATTCCTATTGAAGTATATTTTATTAAGCATAAAAAAGACGAGTTGTTGAACTAAACCCTAAAAAGCTAGACCGAGTAAAAAAGGGTGGTTCAAGAAGCAATCAATAAATAAATGACTTCTGTATTGTACAGGAGTCATTTTATTTCTGCTCCACGGAAACTTCTCATTGTTGTAATTTCTATAGTTTTTCCACATAAATATTCTCCAACTGCATACAACTTAAATTCTTTTTTGTATGCTGCACTACTATTTGCAATTTTTTCTATTGCTATTGATTGTAATAATATCTTTTTTTCTTGAGCGATATAAGGTTTTCGTTTCATTTGTAGCTCCTTATATATTAAAACCCTAAAACCGACTTTTTTACTTTGTCTAGTTTTAGGGTTTCAGTTCAAAAACTAATCACCTTTTTGTTATCCAATTCTTATATTATTACGAATTAATTAATAAACTTGCACCGATAACGCCTGCAGAGTTTCCTAATTGAGCAGGAACAATTTCAACTGCAGAGCCAGCAATAGGCATTGCACGTTTTATTAAGCTTTCTTTAATTGGTGTTAATAACAAATCCCCAGCAGCAGCAACTCCACCACCAATAATGATTTTTTCAGGATTTAACAAATTAACAACACTTGCAAGTCCTATACCGATATATTCACCAACAATAGTGAATATACGTTTTGCAACAGGATCCCCTTGTTTAGCAGCTTCTGAAACAATGTATGGAGTAATATCAGGGTTTGCTAATTCTCTATATTTAGTAGATTTACCACCCTTTATATATTCTTCTGCTAACGCTACAATGCTAGGTCCTGAAGCAAAAGCTTCTAAGCAACCTCTGTCACCACAACCACAAAGAGGACCTCCATTCATATCAAGTTTGATGTGACCGATTTCTCCTGCAGCGTTAGAAGCGCCTCTTACAAGTTTGCCGTTTATAACAAGCCCTGAACCTATACCAGTACCAACTGTGATACAAATTAGATTATCACAACCTTGTCCTGCCCCATAATTAAGTTCACCTAAAGCTGCACAACGTACATCATTATCAACTCTTGTAGGAATTCCAAACTCTTTTTCCATAATTTCTGCAATGGGAACATTAACCCAACCTGGGATATTAGGAGCTAATCTGACAATACCTTTTTGGTAATCAATTTGTCCGGGGAAACCAAATCCGATACTTTCAATATTTTTAGGATCAGATTTTGTTTCTTTTATAAGCTCTGTAATAGCTTCTTTCATATTGTTGATAGTATATTCATATCCCATTTCAGCTCTTGTTGGGATAGAGTTTGAATATATGATTTTACCTTTGTTATCAACAAGTGCAATTTTTACATTGGTTCCACCAACATCAATACCAATTCTTTCTTTTGCCATTTAACTCTCCTTCATATTTAATACTAACAGCCCTTTTATTTTATATTAAACATATAGGGGGGTAAATAGTTTATTCAAACCTAATCTCAACTCTTTTTGTAAAATTTCTTCATATACTAGCAAATTATTTTCTTAAACTACATTATATAAGTACTATAGTATAATTGTGTATTTTTACATAAAAGTGTGAACCAATGAGAATTACCCAAAAATTATTCGACATTATCCCGAATATGACCATAAAAGATGGTCCAGGTTTAAAACGTTTGTACAAGGCAGGGGATATTATGGGGCGTCCTATGCAAAATAGGCTTATTATGGGTGCTACAGCTATTGTTTCACAACCGTTTATTGATGAGCATAACAAGAGAGTAGATAAGAAAACTGCACGAGCTTCAAGGAACAGAACAATCGGTAAAATTCTTGCCGGAACTGCCGTCGGGTGTGTTGTCAGAGGTAGTATTTTTAAATTTGTAAACATGACAACCAATAAGGATATTTCGACAGACAGATGGGATAATCTTTTAACTCCAAGAAATTCTCAAAGGGTAATGCCTCATTTGTACAAAAATAGAATGAGAAACTATAAAACAGTCGGAGCAACTGTGCTTGCACTTGTTGTAATGTTGTTTACAAATATCCTTATTGATATGCCTTTGACAAATAAAATTGCTAACTTCTTGAACCGGCATGACAATAAACTACCACACGAAAATAATGTACCTACAACTCAGGCAAAACCTGTACAAAATCCTACAGATAAAATAAAGGATACTTTTAAGATGAAAGGAGATATGTAATGGAAATATCTCGTCACTTAAAAAATACAACAAATTATTTATTTGAGCATTGTTCAAAAGATATCGGGTCTATGATTATATGGACAACGATTATTGGTTGGATAGCTTCATCTTCTGCTCAAATCTTGGGTATTTATCGAAATTCTAAATATACAGATAAACAAAAGAAATTCATGATAAATCAAGAGCTTGCAGATGCAGGGGTTAATATTCTGTCTTATTTTGCAATAACCATGCCAATAAAAACTGTGGCTAAAAAACTTGTAACAACAGGCAAGATTATTCCAAAATCAGTACAAGCGATAATTACACAAGAGAAAGCACATCATAACCTTGGGAAATTAGACTTTAATATAAGTAAAGAACCTTATTTTACAAGGATTGAAAAACCATTTAACTCTTTCAATAACTTTATGAGTACAAGTGCTGCAGTATTGGGTGGTACCATTTCAAGTAATATTGTGACTCCGATATTGAGAAACAGATTCGCATCAAAACGGCAGTCTATGCCTTCTCGATTCGATA
>USCK01000135.1 GCA_900553205.1 uncultured bacterium
ATCAAGTTTATGCTTTATTAACGAGAAGTTTTCTATAGGGGTGCTGAGTAGTTACACAGGAACTATTTTTCTTTTCCATATTCTACCATTTATCTTATAAGTCTCGTCCTTCACACAAATATTATCTTTCTTCAAGAAATTATTGAAAGCATGAAAATATATCAATTCATCATTTTCATCTATCATTCCCTTCTCTAGAAGAAAACCTAATGAACCATAACTAAGAGCTGCATTTCCTCTGTTAGGCTGATTTATATTAAAACCAGAAATATCAATGTATTTTTTACTTTTTCCCATTTTTTGTTTAATCATTATATTCTTTTGACTTTTTTACAGGATTTCCTGCAATAATACTATAAGAAAGGATATTTTTAGTAACAACTTTCCTTGCAGAAACTATACTGTGCCCCCAATGTATTTTACCCCCAATATTTATATAGCCTTATTATCTAGTTTATTCTAAATTACATAGAATCTAACTCTACTTCTAATTTTTTTTATTAAGTTCATAATCGATGTTATAAAATTCTTTTTTGATGAAAATTTATATAAATATTGCATCGCTTTTAGATGTAATCTCATATTTTTTATGTTCTTAGTCGCAAAATCATAATACCACTTTTTAGAGATTATTTTTATCTGGTTATCGATATATGCCTTTTGTGACAACACCCAACGCTCTTTCTTGATATTAGGTGCTTGCGCAATCGAATAATCTTTATAAGAAGAAGCCGAAAAATCTATTATATTTTTATGATGCATATCTTCTATAACTTCCATACCCTTTTGTGTAAAAGGGATAAATAGAGTACTACCTATTTTTTCGTTATTCAAATACTCTTCCAACCAAGGATCTGCTAAAGAAATATCTGCATTTCTACCCGTATCACGCTTACAGTAAAAGCAACGCCTTGGGGTAAACAATTTCGAAGAATGAATAGTAATCCAAGGCTCAGAATAGTTATCTTTAAATATAGTACTTCCATCTTTCAAAGATATCTGAATACCACTAGGCCATCCATTACCACGATATTGCATATCTACGACATCATTTTTATTTATGCCTAGCAATTCATAATATTTCCAAGTTCCTTCTATTGATGTCTGCCCTGAACAACAATATGAAATTATAAAACAAGGATGGTTACTTCTAGAAAGGAGTTGTCTTACAGCTGTTACATGACATGGAGCACATGTTATAACTACACCATCTCTAATTTGCTCGATATTTTCACGCAAAAAGCGAGGAACATCAATATCATGATATATAGAGCCGCAAATATTAATTTCCTCTGCAGAATGTATTATCTTCGGAACATACATACACTTATATTTATCAAAAACAAATGTTAGACTTGTTCCAAATTCAGGCTGACTTAATAAATAACGAGTTATTGCAGTACCAATTCCACCAGAAGAAGCCTTCTTTCTAATAGTTGGATTGGTAGAGTAACCTATATAATAAAATAAACTAGTTAAGAAATTGCTTTTCATCCTATAACTCCTTGTCTTATTTTCATTTTTATTAAATATCTCTGAATAGTATAATCTCTGCAAATACATTTATTCTCATACTTATAGAAATAATTTATATCTGCTTTAGGATTATTTTTTGTAAGAACATCTGTTTTTTTCATTTTTTCACTCCAAATACTCCATGCTTTCGTGAAATAATGATTTATCTGTATCGTAGCATTTTGGCGTTTATTTTTACCACCTCCCCAAGTTTTATCTATAGTACAAATATAGCCAAATTGATTAATGGCAGGAACTATAAGTTTAATACCAAAAATTTTACGATACATATATGTATGATGATGCACCCACCAAGTTTCAAAATTTGCAATGTCGAATCGAGTATTAATAAAACATTTTCCATGATTCCAAAAATCATTCCAACAAGCATGATATTGTTCTATTACATTTTTATTATAATCATGCTCTAATACCCCACCAGTACAAAACATAAGCCAATGTATATTTACAGCATGATATTTATCATATTTTTTTAACCATTCGCCTATAGTATCAACATATTTAGGAACAATAAATTCATCTGCATCTAAAAACGATATCCAATTCGTTTCGTTACGATAATGCTCATAGCAATGTTTGTAAGCTTTAAACTGAGAATGGTCGTAGGGCCATTCTATGAAGGTAACTACTCCTTCATCAATATAAGGCTTCAAAACTTTCTTGAAATCATCATCAGAATTGTTGTTGTAAAGATAGAAATGATCAACTCCAACAGTTAAATGATAGTCAAGCCACTCCTTGAGGAAAGGAGCTTCGTTTTTAAAAATTAAACACAACGATATTTGGTATTTCAAATGACGATTGTCATGCTTACCAAATAATCGAATCCAAGTTTTGCAAACACTATTATAGAATAGCATTCTGAAAAATGGAAAAACATCAGAATCTATTTTCCACTTTATTTTCTTTAATTTATCTATTATCATCATATTTATTTATCCCAGATAAAACCACATCCAGCGTATGGTAAAGAACCTAAACTACGAATCAAACCATAAAAAATAAAATTTATACCGAACACAATATAGATTACCAATCTAATGTGTTGATTTTTGAACTTATTTACTTTTATAATTACCATACTTACCAATATAGGCATCATCAAGTCTAGCCAATGAGCAAATCTTGTAAACAGCTCAATATCGCCAGCCATTGTTTGAATTATTAATGCAAGATAAGCAAAATAATAGACAGTTTGCAATTTTCTATCGTTCCGACAAGCATAAAAGCCAAACCACACGGTAAATAACTTAACCAAAAAGTTGACGGAAACATACAACATTGACAACTGAGCAGCCTTTTTGCCTAAAACATTTGTAATAGAGCCCTCACTTGTAAACCAACGATCAGAATTGTCTAAATATCCTTGTCCCTTAACATCATCTCCTAAATTTAACTTAGAAAGATAATCTGCAAATCCTTGGAACCAATCAGGATTCCAAAAATAATAAGCAAAGAGGAACAAAGCCACAAATATCCAAGGTTGCTTCAATGGAACTTTGATATAAGTAAATATTAAGAACAAAGCCACTCCAAAAAAACCTGCAGAATGAATCAAAGGAACCACACACAACATAGCAAACATCAATTTTTTCTTCTCATTAAGATATGCCACATATGCAAATATCAAAAAAGATGTTGCCAATGTTTGCCTAATAATATTCTCCGTCTGCGAGTTTGTCATTAAGAAAAATAATGGTAATCCCCATAATGCAGCTTTAGGATAGCTCTTAAAAATCAGCAATACGCCAAAAATCAACAACGCACTATAAATAATAAAGGCTATCGAAGGATGCAATCCTGTCATATGAAACAGATTAACCCACCACTCATATAGAGGTTCTGGATCAGGAGTACAAACTCCGGCTTTAAAATTCGTGTCCAAATCCATATAATAGTGATAGTAGTCGGCTCCTCTTAGCCAACGTAAACCTTCTATTAACGAATACGAAACACCTGCAATCCAAGCATATTTTCCAAAATGTGTCTGTTTCTCATCATCATTCGAAATACCCCAACCGCAATAGGTTAAGATAAAAACCAGCAACACATAGAAACTCCAATATACAAAAGGATCACCTGTAGATGAAGACCAATTCATATTTTAAAAATTATATTATTTAAGATTTGAATGCTCACAATCCTTTAGGCTATTACGCAAAAACGACAAAGAATCAAAACGAAGTTCTTCCATTTTTTTCTGCTCATTTTCCACATCATAGAAAGGATTTATGCTCGACTCTTGTAATTTTTCTGCATACACGAACTGATTTTTCATCCCCAAATTTTTCAATAAAGACAAAACCCTATCATCTTCATTCATTGCCCCCATTGCGACCAATGGTTTACCCAAATTTAAAGAGAAGGCAGTTCCATGAAATGATGATGAAACAACAATAGAAGCATTGTTTATCAAGTACAAGAATTCCTCTACTCCTATACCATAAGAAACTGGCAATTTAAATACATCTCCATGAAAAGATTGCGGCATTGTCTTCAAAGCGATAACAGGCATCTTATATTTCCTCTGGACCATTTCCAAGAGTTCACCCATCGGCTCATCAACAGAAAATGTATAAGCTAACATATAACATAGAATATAAGCCTTTGGTAATTCTGTCTTCTTTGCTTTTTCTACAAATTTCTCCCAATGCTCTTTAGGTAATAAAAGAGTCGGATCCAGAACAACCTTTGCATCTCTTCCTAGCATTTGATGAATAATATTTCGTCCATTATTCTCTCTAACAGACAATGCTTCATACGTCGAAAGATTACTTTTATAAATATCTTTAAAATTATCAGGAATGGACGCACAAGAAAAAGAAGATGCATATGAGATTTTCTTTTTTCCTTTTGGAACAAAATCGAACATATAACTCATATCCCCTAACATTGTATTTGGATTCCATATCTGGTCACTTCCCGATACGTATATATCATAGACTGGAGGATTTTCATGCAAACTTTCATAGGAATCAATTTGCCGTGATAGTTTCATATTCTTCTTAATAAAACTATTCAACAACTCCATCATTGGTTTAGAACGCAAATTTAACATACACAAAAAGTAAACCTTAATTTTATGAAGCTTTTCCTTTAAAGTATTAGTTTTTTTACCCCATTTTTTTCCTCGTTTCCAATGACAATAGTTCGTTAATAATTCAATAATGTGCTAAGCAGCTATACGCTGTAAGCACGAGAGATCTTTGAAAATCTTGCTAATTAAAGTTCGGTTCGGGGTGTACCCGCTTGCTTT
>USCK01000136.1 GCA_900553205.1 uncultured bacterium
GAGGAACAATCGACAGCCATAACAACCACAATCGAGCAAAAGAAGCAGACAAAACAGCTAAAGTTTAGACACTTCAATTATGCAAGATATAAAAAGGACAAGCCCGTTTGGTTTGTCCTTTTATTATAATTCCTTTTATTATAATAATTTTGATTTAACAAAATCAATATCATCTATAAATGTAACTTTTATATTATCTTCGCTACCCTCAACAACATGGATTTTACTGTCCGTATAATTCATAATAAGCCCACAGACATCAGTTACAAGACAATTTTTATCTAAGTTCGCTTTTTGATGAGCCGTACGAATCAAAGATAATCTAAAACCTTGTGGAGTTTGAGCTCGTCTTAAAAATTTTCGTTTTGGAATAGAAACTATCTTGTCATCTTCATCTATAACAAAAATTGTATCCGTTGAAGGTATTGCAACACAAACAGCTTTGTTAGATTCCAAAGATTTGATGCAGTTTGTAATTATTTCAGTGGTTATTAGTGGTCTGACTGCATCATGTATCAACACATTAGCTTCTTCATCTCTTATTGCCGAAATTCCGTTAAAAGAACTATCCTTACGAGTTGCGCCACCTGCGATTACATTTGAAACTTTTTTATATTTGTTTATAATCTTTTTTACCTTTTCAACATATTCTGAATTGGTAACAATAATGATTTCATCTATCAAATTATGATTTTCAAAATTCTCTACCGAAATTTCCAAAATAGTTTTATCTGCTATTTTGGCAAATTGTTTAGGATAATCAAGTCCACATCTTGAACCTGAGCCTGACGCTAATAATAATGCAATATTTTTCATAAAATAAATTATACTATAAAATATCTGATGCTTTTACCAAAGCATTAACAAAATTTCGAACATCATTTTCTGCTATAGAATCAATTTTTCCACCTGCTCTATCCGGATGTCCTCCTGCTGTAATTTGAGAATTAGATATTTTTGCATTATCAATAAGTTTTAGTGCAGAATTACTTTTTGAATGAATACTCATTCTATATTCATCAAAACTTCCGGACTTGCGATAAAATGCAATTACAGTATCAACATTCTTCATATCTTTTTTTTGTTCAGAAGATAGAAAATCTACATTTGATGGATTTTCAGAAACTCTTACTCTTAAATCTTTCAAGATTTCAGATGTCGCAGGAGTATCCATCCCAACCTTTTGCCATAACTTATCTTTTGGTGGAATTACAATATACGCCATTTTGCCATTTGGAGTAACTTTGATATCTCTGAATAATCTTTTTCTTAAAAGTTTTTCATTTTGTGTCAAGCGAGATAATGGGTCTAAATGCTTATAAATATTATTCTTTTCTTCCAAAGAAAGTTGTTTGTCTAATTTATTAAATACCTCTAACGAATTTTTATCATTTAGTAATTTCTCTGTTTTCTGCACATTATATGCATTATTTTCTTTTGTAATTTTTAATAAACCTGATTTTTTATAATCACTCACCATACCACAGTACAAACTTTTGGTATCAGACTTATTCAATTTTCTGTCTAAACCTTCAAAGAATCTTGTAAGAACCCCACAACAGGATTTGGCAGAATCATCTACATAAAAGTTTCCGTTTAAAGGGGCTTCACCTTTGGTATGGTGGTCATATCCAATAATATTTTCAGGTTTATTTTGAGCAAAAAGATTTTTAAAAGAATCAGAAAGCCGTTCTTGAGCGTTGAAATCAACAACTACGGCTCTATCTGCAGGACTTTCCGATTTCTTTAAGTTGTATTTTCTTGTATCAAAATATAAACCTTTTACCTCATTTCTTGGAACGCAAAAATTCACACTCTTACCGTTTTCTATCAACCAATTACCAAACACTTTTGCAGAATTAACAGTATCTTCATCTGCTGAAGAATGACAATATATATCAACATCCTTAACCCTTTTTGCCAACAGATTTCTAGTTGTTTTATTAATGACATCTTTAGGTATAGGCTTTGCACGAAATGATAGATTTGTTGATAATGTTGAATTCATACTTATTAAAACAACAAACATATAATTTTTTGCTTGAATATTGAGATTTTAACAAAAATTTACATACAAATATTTTTAACAATTTATATAAAAAATGGTAAAAATTAAATAAATACACATTAAAACTAGTTTATTTTTATAGAAATTGCACAAAAAATCTTAAAATTGTGTAAATTTTGGTACAAAAATATTTGTATATAAAAACTTATATATTGACAAATCTCAAAAAATATCTAAACTAAAAAGAAACAGTTTAACAAATGTACTTTTTACACTAATTCAAATTAAGGAGGTTAATATATGAATATAGCTTTTAGAGCAAGCGTTGGGACAGTTACACAAAATCAACCAAACTCAAAACCTTCGATAGATAATAGTAAAAATGTAACAAGAACACTTAATCATAACAGTGCAGATAGAGTCTTGTTAGACAAAAATTATGGTTCTCTACAAGCTCGAAACATGAAAGTTGCTTTTAAAGGGCTTCCTGCACCTCTTGGACCTCAAGGACCGACTTTAGGACAAAAGGTAATGGGACTGTTAGACATACTTCATTCCAATGAAGTTATTCTTGTCGGTTCAAATTTGAGAAAATCAATGAAGGATTTAGAAGCTCATATTGATAAAGTTGACAAAAATAAGAAAATCAATTCCCCTTTTCGCAAGGTAATAAAAAAGATATTCTTCTTGAACGAGCCTAAAGCAGAACAAACAATCGCTTTCACTAAAAACGAAGGTGACAAAGAGTTTACAAACCTGAGCGATAAACTGGCGTTCATACAAAATGGCAATAAAGGACAAAAGTTTTTTGTAAAACCAAACGATACTGTTTATGTAATGAATGATGATACTCTCTTGACAAATAACCACAGTCTAAAGTTTGACAGTAAAAATAAAGCTGTACCAAACCAAGTCAAAGACAAATACGCAACAGTTATTGATGTTCAAACAGAAACAGAAAATTCTATAAAAAGAATTAACAAAAACACTCTAAAGAAATATTCTTTTGACCCGTCAAAAAGCAAACCTGCAATTAAATTTGCAGATATTGGAGGCATGAAGGATGCAGTAAGAGATATGAAGGAAACTATTGTTTATCCTATCAAATATCCAGAACTAAAAAGTCAAAAGAATATGAACAAGGCTGTTTTACTTGAAGGTCCTCCGGGAACAGGTAAATCACTTTTGGGAGAAGCCACAGCAAACGAAAGTGGAGCATATTACAGATACATAAAAGGTTCTGAACTTGAGGGGAAATATGTAGGGGAATCCGAAGCCAATGTAAGAGCTGTCATTGCAGAAGCGAGGGATAATCAACCTGCAATTATTTTTATAGATGAAATTGATGCAATAGGTAAAAAACGAAACGGCAAGGATGTGTATGGTGATAAGGTCTTGAACACTTGGCTTGCAGAGATGAGTGAATCCGACGACATCTATTTTGTTGCAGCAACGAACAATAAAGATGTACTGGATTCAGCATTAACCAGAGCAGGAAGATTTGGTAAAATTATTCATATCGGAGAGCCTGACTTAGAAGGAACTAAACAAATCTTTGATATTCACAGAAAAGGTGTACCATTTGACGAAAATTTCAATGTAGAAAAATATTCAAAAGAACTACATAAGAACAAAGCCGTTGGTGCTGATATCTCTACAGCTGTTGAAGATGCTGAAAGATTTGCAAAAAGACGAGAAGGTATTTATGACAAAATAGATGCAGGAACTTATACACCTGATGATATGAAAAATCTTAGAGTTAAAGATGAAGATTTTGACAAAGCTATCGGGGAATTAACCAAGAGAAAAGAACTCACAAACGGAAAACAACACCTTGAGATAGGTTTCAATTCAAAACGGTATCACGAGTAAAAAACTACCAACACTTCTTATAAAAAAAAAAAAAAAAACGAGGTTAGACATAATATCTAACCTCGTTTTTATTTTAAATATTTAAATTATGAAAAATATCTTTTCAATAAACCTTCAAAACCTTGACCATGACGAGCTTCATCTTTAGCCATTTCATGAACTGTATCATGGATTGCATCTAAGCCTAATTCTTTAGCTCTTTTTGCAATTTCCATTTTACCTGCACAAGCCCCAAATTCAGCTTCTGCTCTCATTTCTAGGTTTTTCTTAGTTGAAGTAGTTAAAACATCGCCTAACAATTCAGCGAATTTTGCAGCATGTTCTGCTTCTTCAAAAGCATATCTCTTGTAAGCTTCAGCGATTTCAGGATATCCTTCTCTTTCAGCTTGTCTTGACATTGCAAGATACATACCAACTTCTGCACATTCGCCTGTAAAATGAGCATTCAAGCCTTCTAGAACTTCTGCATCAACACCTTTAGCAACACCTACAATGTGTTCTGTTGCGTATTGTTTAGTGTTTTCATCAACTTCTTTGAACTTATCTTTACCGGCACCACAAACAGGACATTTGTCAGGTGCAGTACCTTCTGCTGTATAACCACAAATAGTACATACAAATTTCATAATAATAACCTCCAACTGTGTAATATCAACATTTTTCAGATCAATTGATATATAAAAACCTTTTAAGTAAATGTTTTTTTAGATAAAGATAGTGAGTATTTTTATTTTGTTTTTTCTCGAGAGGTAAGAACCGGTATCCGGTTCGACTCCATAATATCTTTTCTAAATATGAAAAAATATGCCGATGGCCACTCTGCCGAGAAAAATGATTAAGTATCATTTTTCGAGAGGTAAGAACCGGTATCCGGTTCGACTCCCCAATATCTTTTCTAAATATG
>USCK01000137.1 GCA_900553205.1 uncultured bacterium
GGTTACTCAAGCTCATGATATGTATCAGGCTTTGGTGCGCCCGCCACAGGAGTTTAAGATATCAACAGCAAGAGAATTTATGGAAAGTTCATTAAAAAACCCGACACAGGGAATGTTAGCTGAACACAGAGCTCAAAAAGAATTTGCAGGCAAATATAACGACAACTTCTGGCATAATACAAAGGTTGTTGATAACGATTTTGTTGTTCAGGAATTGAATCGTTCTTTAACCAAAAAGATTACTGAAAAAGCGTATCCAAAGTCTTATATAACAAGACAATATCTTGTTGATAAAGAGCATGTTGTTGCTGACCAAGTAAAACCAAACAAGAAAAAAGGTATCATAGACAGAGTTAGTATTTTCTTAAGAAAATTGTCAGCATCAGCAAGCGAAATAAACAAATAATAAGAGAAGTAACTAAGAGTTATGTGATTAAGTGAATAAGCAAAATTTATCGTCTTGCAGAAAGAATCTCTTTCAAGAATTGTTAAAGATATTTCGCTAACGCTCAATATAACATAAAGAGTTATTTTCTTAATAACTTAGTCACTTATCTCTTATTAACTTTTAGAATAAATCATCTCATATCGGCAGGAATTAAGCCTTGTTTAGTTAACTCCATTATTGGCAATATGTATTCAGAATCATCATCTGTTTGGCTATCCAAAGACTGATATGCGATATTTTGAATTTCTATCGCAATATCCTTTGCCGAAATTCCTTTTATCTTGGTATCAAGCGCAGTTCTTGGTACATTATATCTGAATTCTTCTATATCGTTTGAATTGCAGGTCTTAAATAATTGCCAAACCTCAGCCATAGCATCTTTATTGTACATAATACCTTTATATATAGCAGGTATAGAATATTCTAGCCCTCCACCAACGCAGTCGTGGTTTCTTATTTCTATAAACTGACGGAGTCTTACATCAGGGAAAAACAAATTAGCCTGCAATTTATAATCCTCAATATCAGCCTCATATCCCTGATAACCATATTTCATAAATTGTTTAAAAGTAATCTTTCCATTGAAATAAACCAAATTTTTGCCTCGTTGAATAAATATCATCGGCGATTCCATAACAGAGTCAATATAGTTGTTAAACAATAAATCAGGTCTTAAATCTGTTGCAAAACCACATCTTTCATTATCAGTATTGAGCCAAGCAAGACCTCTGAACGATTTATATCCTGTATCAACACCACCTCTGATTGAAGAATTGGCATATATTGCAGTCATAAAAGGTGACATTATATTTGCAGTGAAGAATTTTGCCATTGCATCTTCTTCACTCTCAAAATCAATCCCAACCTGAATCCCTGCAGTTTCTCTCATCATTACATCAGATAATATTCCCCAAAGATATTCAGCCATATATTTGTATCTGCTTTTTGGAATCAAAGAGATATTTTTATAAGTAGATATAGGTGAAACGCCGTAATTTAACAATTTTATTCCGTATTTATCCAAAAGCAAAGCCAAAACAGAATCAATTTGTTCTACTTTATTTTTTAACTCTGAAACACTTTTCTGTGGCTCAAGGCTCATTTCTATCTGAGAACCTGGTTCAAGTGTGATTGTGTCATGGAGTTTTTTTAATCCGATTATTTCCTCATCATCAAGGATATAATCCCAATTATCAATAGTTGCAAATTCTTTTAAGAGTTCACACACACCATATATGCCATAATAAGACACTGACTCAAATGTTTTTCTATCAACAGGGATTCTCTCATATTCCATGCCGATATTTTTTTCTTCTTTACAACCGTTTTTGTATAAATGATAAATTGAATCGTATGATAATTTTTCTTTGCAATAGTTCATGTAAACTCCTTTTCTAAAAAAGGTTCAGAAACACTACACCAAAATTTCTGCTCCTTTAAATCATAATATAAACTTATCAAATTAAAAAATAAAAACATTTACCTGTTTGTATTATTATAAATAGTAAGATGGACTATATAAAAAGAGCAAAATTCTTCAGAACTAAAAAAAGACTTGGTCAGAATTTCCTTGTAAATCCTGATGTAATCTTTGACATACTTGATTTTGCAGGGATTACAAAAGAAGATACAGTATTGGAAATTGGGCCCGGAGTTGGGTTTGTTACCGAACAATTAGTTAAGCATGCCAAAAAAGTTATTGCGATAGAACTTGATGAAGAAGCTATTGAAGTTCTGAAGAAAATAGAATGTGATAATTTAGAAATTATTCACAAAGATATTCTTAAAACGAATTTATGGGAATTAATTCCACAAGGTGAAAAGTTTAAAGTAGTAGCGAATATTCCATACTACATTACGGCACCAATTATTGCACATCTTTTGGGTGAAGTTGATGATTTGACTAACAAAAATAGAAACTCAATAGATGATGTTATCTTAATGGTGCAGGAAGAAGTTGCAAGAAGAATTGTTGCAGATGAAAATAGCCCGTCTAAAGAATATGGTTTATTAACAATCCTTTCTCAATTTTGGGCTGATTGTGAAATCCTAAGACTTGTTGGACGAAAATCTTTCTATCCGGCACCAAAGGTTAATTCAGCTTTAGTAAGGTTTAAAATCAAGGAAAAACCAAGATTAGAGCTAAGTGATTATTCGTATTTTAGAAGAACAATCAAGGCTGGATTTGCTCAAAGAAGAAAAAATATCAAGAATTGTCTTATAAATGGTGGTTTTGATAAAGATGCCGTTACATCTACATTAGAAAAATTAGGTATTGATTTCAACACTCGTGCTGAAAATATTTCTATTGCGAAATTTGGCGAAATATCAGAGGAGTTAAAAAATGCAACTCAAAATTAAAACCCCAGCCAAAATAAATCTGACACTTGAAGTCCTAAACAAACGTGAGGACGGGTATCATAATATACAAAGTATTATGCAAATGATTAATCTTTATGATTATTTGACAATAAGTGTAGAAGATTCTGATGAGGAATTAATAACTTTATCAGGTACAAGTGATGAAATCCCATATAATGAAAAAAATCTTGTATATAAAGCTACAAAAATATTTTTGGATAAAACGAATATCCATAACAAGCATATTGATATATATATAGAAAAAAACATACCGATATCAGCAGGATTAGCTGGTGGTAGTACAAATGCCGCAGGGACGATTTATGGGTTAAATAAATTATTTAACAATATTTTATCAAAACCTGAAATGCATGAACTATGTGCTGAACTGGGTTCTGACCTAAATGTTTGTCTAGAAGGTGGTTGTTTATTAGCAACAGGACGTGGAGAAAAAATAGAAAAGCTTCCAACTCGAGAGTTTCCAGTAAGTTTAATCAAACCAAAAGAACTGGGAATAAGTGCAAAAGAAGCTTATACAAAATTCTCTCAACTAAAACAAAAGCCTGATTTGGATATGACTTTTAAAATGATAGATTCTATAAAAATTGGGACAGATGTCAGACAATTTTTGCATAATGATTTAGAGGTAGCAGTTTTTGATGATTACAAAGAATTGCAAGAAATAAAATCTGTAATTCCACAAGCTATTATGTCAGGTTCAGGTTCAACATATTTTGCAATAGCTGACAATATACCTACTATCTCTGATAAATATTGGGTTAAATCAGGGTTAAAATCAATTTCAACAGGTGTTGAAATCTGCGAAGTCAAAGATGTTGTTTTCAATTAGGTTTCATACAACATAATATAATGTAACATGCCTATACAGTTAGTATTTACAATATGGTCTTTTTATGGTTTGATAAGATTGGAATAAGTCATTCCTCTTAGGCTTATTTAGCTAAAGATTAAGCGGCGAATCTTTACACAGGAAATATAAATTTAAGAAGGAATTATTAATATGTTAAAAATCAGATTAAAAAGATTAGGTGCTAAAAAAGCTCCATCATACAGAATTATTGTTATCAACTCTACAACAAAAAGAGAAGGTAAACCAATTCAAGAATTAGGTTTCTACAACCCTAAAACAAAAGAAATGAGATTAGACAAAGCAACTGCAGAATCTTGGATTTCTAAAGGTGCTCAACCTACAGAAACAGTTGCATATCTTCTTAAAAACTGCAACGAAGATGGCACATTAAACTACAAAAAATCAGAAGTTGTTAAATTATCTAAAAAAGCTAAAGCTAAACAAGAAGCAGAAGCTGCAGCAAAAGCTGAAGCAGAAAAAGCAGCTGCAGAAGCTGAAGCACCTGCTGAAGAAGCTGCTGCTGAATAATAAATTTAATTCATTCACACGAGAGGAAGGTTATATAACCTTCCTCTTTTTGTTTGTCCGTTTTGCTTACGCAAAACTTAACCATTTGGAATTCTTCTTGTGGCGAATGGTGTTTCTATAATACTTTGTAAAAATTAATAAGAAAAAGGAGAATTCTATGATAAATATATTTATATTACCTACCTGCCATTATTGTAATAAGGTTTTAACCTATATGAATGAGCATGGAATAGCATACAAGGCTATTGATATTTCAAAGCCGGAAAACGAAGAAGCTCTGATTAAAATAGGTGGGAAACGACAAGTTCCATTCATCATGGACAAAGAGCATGGTGTTGAGATGTACGAGTCCAATGATATTATTGAATATCTAAAAACACTGTAATTGTTGTGTCGAACACGGGCTAACCTACGGCTAAAAGACTCTATCTTGTTGAGCTGCTCAGCAGGTTCCATAATTCTCAAAAAAAGCAATAAAAAATGCGCTTTGGGGTGATTCTATCAACGCACGAACTAGCATTCAAAAAGG
>USCK01000138.1 GCA_900553205.1 uncultured bacterium
AACAAAAAATGGTTCAATTACTTCTGTTCAAGCAATTTATGTTCCAGCAGATGACTTGACTGACCCGGCTCCGGCTACAACTTTTTCTCACCTTGATGCTTCAACTGTATTATCAAGACAAATTGCATCATTAGGTATTTATCCGGCTGTTGATCCTCTAGCATCAAACTCTAGAGTTCTTGATCCGAATATCATTGGAGAAGAACATTACAATACAACAAGACGAGTTCTTGAAATCCTTCAAAAATATAAAGAACTTCAAGATATTATCGCAATTTTAGGTATGGATGAATTATCAGAAGAAGACAAAGAAACCGTAAACAGAGCAAGAAAAATTCAAAGATTCTTGTCACAACCATTCTTCGTTGCAGAACAATTCTCCGGTATTTCTGGTAAATATGTAAAAGTAGAAGATACAATAAGAGGCTTCCAAGAAATCATTGACGGTAAACATGATGACCTTCCTGAACAAGCTTTCTATATGGTTGGTACAATCGAAGAAGCTGTTGAAAAAGCTAAAACATTAGTATAGAGGATAATATCATGCATTTAAAAATAATAACTCATGACCGAATTGTTTTTGATGAAGATGTCAACGAAATCTATACAAAAGGTGTTGACGGAGAATTCGGAATATTGAAAGGACATATTCCAGTTGTCTCAGCACTTGATATTGGGGTTACTAAAGTTGTACAGAATGATATTTGCAAATTCTTTACAACAATGGGTGGAATATTCCAGTTCAAAAATGATGAAGCTACCATTTTGACAGATATAGCGGAGGATGGCTCTGATATTGATATTACGAGAGCAAAAGCTGCAAAAGAACGGGCAGAAGCAAGACTTGCAGAAAAGAATGCAAATGTTGATGTAAAACGTGCAGAAGCAGCTTTGGCAAGAGCCTTAGCAAGATTAAAAACGGCTATGATATCAACTCAAAAATAAGAACATAAATATTTTATAACGAAGGCGGAATGTAAAATTTAATTACATTTCGCTTTTATTATACCTAAGTTTTGTATATTATATTTTTAGAAAAGGAATCGTGTTTTATGCTTAAACAAATTGTTGGGACATTAGCTATCGCAATGGGAACTACTTTGACAAGTTGTGAAGAAGGTTCTTCTAGAAGAAATGCGAGAAGATACATGCAGAATAAACCTCAAACAGAACTTAATGAGGTTATAAAACCTTTAAAACTTCCTAAGACAGTATATAGCTGGGCAAATACCCAATCAAAACTTGATTCTGTAGCATATCGAGATATTTTTAACCAAACAAAAGCTGCAAATGATTCTTTAAAAATAAAAGAATTCAACGCTTTGGCTACAAAAGGAAAAATGGAAGAAGGTACTCCACATAAAAAACTTGTTTTTACCAATATTCCGATAAATGAATATGATAAAATCATAAATGATGCTCGAAAAATAAAAAACCCTGCAAAATATCACGAAAGAATACAATATACAACAGATAGCATCAATTATAGAAAATTTTTTAACCGTAATCGCTTGTTAACAGGAAACTTGCTTGACAAATTCAATGCGATTTGCAAACAAATAAAACCATAGTTTTGTAAACAAATGTAAAGAATAACTCAAAAAAGCTAAAGTTTGATATAAATAACGCCGTAATACCTAGTATAAGAAAAAGGAACTAGGGAAATGGGATTAGAATTCGTGTATCAAACTAAATATGAATCAACTATTGATACTTTAGCATTGCGTGATAATGTTAAGAAGATTCTACAGAATGCTGCTATCAAAACAAATGCTGCATTTGATACTTATCAACCAAGTTCTGTAGCGACAGCATTAAATAACACAGATATTAATATTGAATTAAATAAAGAGTTGACTAGTACTTTCAACTTCTTGAAATCAGAAGCTGCATTAAAACTTCTAAATTTAACCAAAAGGCATGGTTTAGATACAGAAGAAAACTATGCTGATATTTTAGATTTTCATATTGATGAATCTAAAAAGAATATCTTTGCAGCTTAAAAACAAGTGACATTTTATTTTTTCTCATAATCCTCAATAAAAAGCTTTGCGAATGCAATAGCTTTTTCTTTTTCATGGGACAAACTAATATGAACTTTAACCTTTATATCGGGGGTTAAAAGTCTGATTCTAGGACAACCTTTTTCATCATTATAGACTTCTATTTGAGAGATGAATATATTATCATATCCTGCAGAGGATAAAGCTTTGAATACAGCTTCTTTTGCACAAAATCTTGCTGCAAAATGTGGAGCAGGATTTCTTTTAGACATACAATATTCTATTTCCAAAGGTGAAAATACACGCTCATAAAAAGCCTGTTCTTTATCCTTAAACCTTGAAATATCTTCTATATCTACACCTATCATAAAAGTATTATATAAAAAAAGAAGGACTTATAAAAGCCCTTCTTTCTTTATGTTAATTTGTTATTCGATTTAACGAATAAAACGTAAATAAACATATCCAGAACATAGTGCCAAAGATACGAATGTTACTAGGATACCGTATCCAAGGTATTTCATAAATTCAATTTTATGTCCTCTTGCAGCAGCTGCTTCTGTAACAATAACATTTGCTGCAGCACCGATGATTGTCATGTTTCCACCTAAACAAGCTCCTAATGATAAACACCACCATAGAGGGAATGCATAATCAGCACCCATTTGAGATTGTATAGTCGCAATCATTGGAGCCATTGTAGCTGTGTAAGGAATATTATCAATAATACCTGACAATATACCTGAACCCCATAGAATAACCATTGCAGTTGCAGATTCAGAACCATGAGTTACATTTAATAACCATTTAGCCATAACTGCAATACCACCTGAAGCTTCTAAACCACCGATAATGATAAATAAACCGATGAAGAAGAAAATTGTAGTCCATTCTACAGATTCAAGAATTTTGGTAGGTTTTTCAAATAACAACAATACACTCGCACCTAACATAGCGCATACGCAAGTTTGGATATGAGTAATATCGTGAGTAACAAAACCTAAAATTACTAAGAATAAAACAATTAAAGAACGAATCATTAAGTTTTTGTCAGTAATTGTTTTTGAATTGTCTAATTGAGCAACTTCTGCCATTCTTTCAGGAGTAGCAACCATTTGTTTTCTATAAATGAATAACATAATTGATACTACAACCAAGAAGATTACAGTAACGATACCTGTTAATTCATTTAAGAAATCCATGAATGAGAAACCAGCAGCGCTACCAATAATGATGTTTGGTGGATCACCGATTAATGTAGCTGTACCACCGATATTTGATGCTACAAATTCTGTAATCAAGAATGGTACAGGGTTGATGTCTAATTTTTCAGCAATAACAAATGTTACAGGCATAATCAAAATAACGGTTGTAACATTATCTAAGAATGCTGAAACGATTGCTGTAAATGCTGCTAAAGCAAATAAAATCATCTTAGGGTGACCTTTAGTAGCTTTTAACATCTCATTTGCAACCCAGTTGAACATACCACTTTTTGTTGCAATGTTTACAATAATCATCATTGACACAAGCAAGAATACTACATTGAAGTCAACAAAGTTGATGAAATAATGAGGATCTAAACCTCCGGTTGCTAAAGTTTTGTTTTGGCTTAATAAACCAAGGATTAAAGTTAACGAACCTCCTAAAAGAGCAACGGTAACTTTAGGAATTTTTTCTGTCGCAATAAACACATAAGCGAGTAATAAAATTGTAGCTGAAATAGCCATCGCATTAGTGTGAATAAACGCTAATAAACTTTCCATCTATTCTCTCCCTTTTTCTTTGTATACGGATAAATTATAAAACAAAAAAACTTTTACTTAAACAATACGAAATAATACATTGTAAAGAAATGTAACAGATATAGAAATTGTATATACAAAATAGGCAATTATTATTTCTGAAAATACTTTATATAAATATAGAGTATAAAAAGAAGAAACATGACACGAGGAAAGCCCGAAACAAAACGGGACGAGGACTAGAGAAAAAGACACAGTTTCTTTCTACACACACTACACTTCACAGAAAATTTTCAGAGCCCAAAAGGCTCTTTTTTTTGCCTTTTGGTTTCTATTAGGGTTTTATTTCTTAAAGATATTTGTAATCTTTGAAATTATTTTTGAAAATGTATTCTGAGGTTTTGGGTTAGAATTTGGTGTACTAAATACTTGATTCTTTGTATCTGTTGCAATATTGCCATATAACTTGCCTAAAGAGCTTTGTGCTGATTCAAAAACCTTTTTAGAAAGAGTTTCATTATCAGTTTTTTTGTCTAACAAAATACAATCAAAACCATGAATGATTTTGTTGTTTACCTTTTTGCTTGTCATAGTAACGAAAGAATTATTTCTTGGTAAATATTTGGAATCATCTTTTATGTAGGTTCTTATTTTATCTACATTAGCAACCTCTGCAAGCTTATTTAATTCTTTTATATTATTAAGCTTGTTTGCTAGATTTTTATTCGTTTCAAAATTACCTGTAAAATGTTGGTTATTAATTTGTGTTCTTAACATATATATCCCTAATTTTAAAGTTTTCGTTTTATGGGTTCTTCGTCCCTAGTCAAATTGATTTATTGTTTTACAGATTGTCGACGGGGGGACTTGAACCCCCACAGCTCTCGCCACATGCACCTCAAGCATGCGTGTCTACCATTCCACCACATCGACTTGGCTCGTCTATTTAGTTTTC
>USCK01000139.1 GCA_900553205.1 uncultured bacterium
TACAATTATGATATTTTGGGATATTCCAATAAAGACAAAATTTGTGAAATATGGTATTGCAAGTATTTTTATAATCTATACACTAATTGAACGGTTATTTTGCTGGCTTTGCTATCGTTATTGATATGAGGAATTTATCTTTCCCCATATCAATATCAATTATTTTAGTTCTCAATAAAAACATGATTACCGTCAATAGTAACCCAATGTCCGGAACCAGTATCTGTAGTAGAAGAATGTTTACATATACTATTAATTTTATTTTTTAGCGTTTGTCCAAGTAACATTATATTTGCCTTAGGGAAATTTCGTATAAATTGAGCATTTGGCTCATGAAACTTATCATTTATTTTTAATATTTCCCCAGTTACATTTAAAAATGGACCATAATATAATTCGCCATCTTTAACAAAATCCATAAAACTTTTTACGGTTCCTGTTTTATATTCCTTCATATCTAATAAAAAACCCATATTTTTAATTCCATGAAAAGCTAAGAAGTTTGCCATTCGTGGCATATAAACTTCACCATTATCAGGAATAACATATACATTACCGATATGTTGATTTACATTTGCCATAAAAATAGGATCTCTTGTATCACCAATATTTGTAATATTAGATGTATATTTTGGAGAATCAATCAAGTCTTTTGCACCATAAGCAGAAAAAGTTACAGCTTTTACTCCTGTTTCTGCAGCCACTAATGCAGCCAATGTTCCACCAAGTGACTCTCCTGTTAATGTAATTTTTGCATTTGGATATTCTTGTTTCACCTGTTTATACATTGTAAAAGCATTTTGTAATTGAGCCGGAAGAATTTTACAAGCCATATTTATATCATTTCGTAGTCCTCGTTTCTTTTTATCTTCAAGTTCCGTTCCTCTAAAAGCTATCACAAGTTCTCCGGATTCAGCTCTATACACCTTTCCCATGAATCCAGTATGATGGTTAAATTCTGTAGGCTTGATTTGCTTACTCCCATGGGGTAATTTATTCGAATCATCGTAAGCATGCAATGAAAACATTTGTAATGAATAATAATCAACCATATTTTCTCCTTTCAATTTATATTAATAACTAAAAACTTTGTTGTTTCCTAAAACAACTATAATAATTTTGTTTAATGAATAGAGAGCAACACATATACCCTCTGCGTCATTCAAAGAACGAAGTTCAAAAAGTCATTGCGAACGAAGTGAAGCAATCCAGAACACATACCACATGTCATTCAAAGCCATTGGTCTATTTGGGGCGAAGAATCTCTATCAAACATCACTCCCCCCAAAAACCGAAAATATATACCTACATTTCATTAAAATATGAAGTATAATTAATATATGGAAAAATTAAAAACATACATAACTTTCAATCTTTGTTCTATATATGGGTATTGCATACTTCCAGAGCTTGCACAATTAATATATTCTTATAACATTAAATATAATATTTTTTACAGTTGGGCAGGATTACTTTTAGATGTTATGTCCTTTGTATTTTTATTCTGTTGTATTAGTGCTTTTTGTATAGAATTATTTTTAAGATTTATTATCAAGAAAATTTGGAAAAAAGATTTTAAATTACATTTCGACAATAAAATATACAATTTTTTATTTCGCTTAGGAATATTTTTCATAATGATGTTCATAGCTTTTCAATTAAGCAATATATATGTATCCGGGGAAATACACGATTTGACTAGCGAGCCCGGTGACTACTCTATTACTTTTTACCTTCTTGATATCTTGGCAAAGATAATAATATATATTTATGTTGGTTTATTCGCTTTCAGACAAAATCCAAAAGTTAGTATGTTAGAATTAATAAAAAAACATCTTACAAAAATATTAATTGCACTTGCCATAATTTATCCTTTGTACTTATGTGCTTTCTTTTATTACAATCCAAACATACTGCACCTACTCCTTAAACACCTGTAAACATATTGTTGTATCCTAAACAAAACCTTGTATAATAATCCTATGAACAAACTAAACTTATCAAAAATAAAAATAACTCCAAAACTCATTGTAAAAACATTGTTTATAATATTTATCGCTTCATATATACTTTCACTGTTTTTAATCGTATGTGGCTGTATTGTTATTCATTTCTTCTCTTAAATTCTTGATACTATTTTTCCCAAATCAAAGGTAATATTGTATTTTGTTCATACATTGGCGCCACATTACAGGCATTCTTTTTGGCTTTTCTTGATATCATTTCATACAATTCAGGATTTGTTTCAAGGAGAATTTTGACTTCTTCTTTTGGAAGATTAAATATATTATTTGTCTTTTTATTTCTTATTTTCATCATAAACCTCATTTAATTAAAGAAAGGGTTTGCAAAAATTTCTTCCTACAAACCCATAAAGGAGACATTACAAATAAAACAAAAGTTGGAACTTATTCTATTTCCACAGATTTTGCCACAGCAAAAATAGTACCTGTGAAACCTGATTTAAAATCAATATTTATACTGCCGTCTTTGTTTTCAAACCTTGATAAATCTTGGAATTGAAAAACATTTATTGAAGAAGCTTCAACATCAAGCTTCAAATCCCCCAATTTAGCATTCGGGAAATTATCACCGGCTTTAAAAGTAATTTCTGACGCTGATGTTGAGGTATTTTCAATACAAATTGTGAGTGAATTATTCTTATTTGCAAACGCTTTTTCAATACAGACACCATTTGCTTGAACAACAGTATCTTTGGTGATTTTAGCAGTAGCAACAGATTGTGTATTTTCGATTTTTGGATATTGAACAGAAATATTATCTCTAGTCATAAAAAGTCCTTTCAAATTATGTGTAACAAATAGAGTTTGCAGAGAATTTTTGATTCTCTGCAAACTCAATACTTATCAGATATCTGATTTATTTACGAACAGATAAAGACAATGGCGCTTTGATTTTTACAGTACCCAAGAAATCAGCACGAGGCGCACCAACCCCATACAAACCATAACCTTTATAACGAGTATTGAAACTATTTTCAGGAGTGTAGGCTTGTGTGTTCAAGTCAGAAGATACACCACCTGCAAGAGTTTTATTTTTGATACCAAATAACGGATAGAATACACCGTCCTCAGGTTGTGCAACATTGTTAGAAACAAGAATTTCCCAACCACATAAATGCCCTACATAACCTTTAGAAATCTTGTCGTGACCTGATTCAACATATTTAAGGTCTTCAAGTTTGCCTAAATAGAATTGATATTCTGGAGGCACAATACAAACCATATTGCCGTCAATCCAGTTGGTATGCCCTTTGCCGTCACCCTTTTTGAATAAGGCTTGCATATAGGCTAAGATTTCTTTTGCATAATCAGCGTCAAGCGTAATTGCATTCCCGTTGTCGTCAAGATAATGAGCTGCACGAGTGTATAAATTACCGTATGCAGTATCAATACCTGCAGCGAATTGTTTGATAGCATCTTCGGTATAATCTTTAGCAAGATTCATTTTGTCATCATCTTTTTTAGCATCTTTAATTTGTTTTTCTTCAACGGCACTCAACTCAAAGTGAAATGCTTTACCACGATTAATTTTAACTTTAGTCGTAGATGCAATAGCAAGCTCAGGCGATTTTAAGTTGCCACCGTCGTAGTCAAACATGGTTACAGAACCGGGCATAATAACATCAACTTCATCACCTTTTTTGATAGAATCTTTAAAATCGGTGTGAGCCAATTTCCCTATAACTAATTCATCATAAAGATATTTTTTAAATGCTTGGTTAAAAGTAGAAATAACTAATTGTTTTACAGCCATAATAATCCTTTCATAATAACTAATGTAACAACATTTTTATCAGGCAAACATATAGACAAACATACTGTTCTCGAACATGCCGGCAGTTTTTCATTTGTTATAAGTTTGTTTTCTGAAATTTTTAAAACTTAAATATGTTTTGCAACATAGGCATCTATTTCTTCCGGAGTAAGTTTGTCCAGATTTAGAACAGATTCTTGGTTCTTCTTGGTTGCAGAATCCGAAAACTGCATTTGAGATTTTGCATTTTCTGTTTCTTTTTGAGCAGCTTTTTGTTTATCGTTCAGCGATATTCTTGCAGCTGTGTATTTGTCGAGCATCGAAACGAATTTATCAATATCAAGATTTGGACCAATCATCATGAATGCTTCTTTAAATAAATCTGTAAATTCTGAACTGTTAAAATATTCATCTTTTTTATACTTACCTAAAGCATTTTCTAGATAATCTTTTACGACTTTACTCATTTTTTCTTTTTGCTCATTATTTTTTAAGAAATTATCGAGCATTTGAGCTTTTCCTCTAAGCTCCCCAATTTCTTTAGATTGTTGCCCAAAATGAGATTCCATATTTTTATAAGCATTCGCAAGATCATCAACAGACTTAAATTTTCCAAGAATCATATTGCTGTTTAATCCTTGCCCTTGTTGTTCTTGATTTTGAACAGAATCAATTTGTTGATTTTCAGTTGTCGAAACCTGAGTTTCATTTTGATTTTCCATATATTTCTCCTTATAAACTTAATCCCTGAAACTTTTCAGGAATTCCTATACTGTAAATTGTGTTTTATATTCCACCACCACCTCCTTAAAAATTTATATTCAAACTCCCATTCGCCCTTCAGAAATTCTGTCCAAAAAGTCATTGCGAACGAAGTGAAGCAATCCAGAACACCCCAAACAACTTCCCCTCTAT
>USCK01000140.1 GCA_900553205.1 uncultured bacterium
TAAGTCCACACGAGGAATAGACCCTGAAATAAATTCATGGTGACGACTAAATTTGCCCTATCGGTTTAATATGTTAGCTATCCGGCATGAATGCCGTACAGAAATTCGCTCAGTTCAAGATAATATTATCATATCCTTATTCACTTAATAACTTAATAACTTATAATAAGTCATTCCGTACTCGATACGGAATCTGTCAATGCTGATTTCTTAAAAACCTTATTCTTATTCACTCCAAAAAAATTTTTTGCACATTTTTTACACGACTTTTTGTTAAATAAACATTTTTGTCACAATTTAAAACTTCAAAAAATCAATACTCAATACCTTTTCTGGCTGTGACACCGATATCCCAATAATGCTTAACAGGTTCGATTTTGGATACAAGATGCGCAGTATCAATAATTTTTTTGTCAGCACATCTGCCAGTAATAACAATTTCCATTCTATCAGGCTTATGTTTTATGACATCAACAACTTCATCAACATCAATTATTCCTAATGAGATTGCGATATTAAGTTCATCAAGAATTAATAAATGGCAATCATTATTTTTTATAGACTGTTTAGCTTTTTCCCAACCTGATACAATAATTTTTCTATCTTCATCTGTTATATTGTTTGAGTAAACAATATGTTCTGTTCCAGCTTGATAAATTGTCAAATTTTTACTAATTTTTTCAGACAGGTTTCTAAAGGAATTAAGTTCACCATATTTGTTACCACCTTTGGTAAACATTATTAAAAGAACTTTCCAATCACGCCCTAACGCACGCATAGCAAGTCCTAGAGATGCTGTTGTTTTACCTTTTCCATCTCCTGTATAAACCTGTATATAACCATGTTCGTCCCAGTCGGGATTATATAAATCTTTATCTTTATCCATATCCGATTTTATTATATATTAAACCTATGGATAAAAAAACATCACTTAGATTAAAGGCAAAAGAAATCCGTAACAGTTTAGATATTGCTAATATTAGCAATATTTTGATTGAAAAAATAAGACATCTTGATATTTATAAATATTCAAAAAATGTAATGATATTTTATCCTCTAAAAAATGAAATAAACATACTCAAACTATTAGATGATAATAAAAATTTCTTTTTGCCAAGAATGAATGGAAAAACACTAGAATGTTGTCCTTATAAAAAAAATGACCGTTTAAAAACGGTTAAATTTAATATCAAAGAACCTGAAACAAAATGTATAGAATGTCCTAATCTTGATTTGGTTATTACTCCTGCATTGGCAATGGATAAAAAAGGTAATCGATTAGGCTATGGTGGAGGGTTTTATGATAGGTTTTTGTCTAAAATAAATAGCAAAACTCTTGTTGCAATACCACAGGATTTGCTTTTTGATAATGTACCTTGCGAAGAATTTGATATAAAAATAGATTATATAATAACAGATGTTGAATTTGTTTCTGTAAATGTTTTTTAAAAAGTGACTAAGAGTTAAGTTATTAAGTAAATAAGACATCAAACTGACAGATTCCGTATCAAGTACGGAATGACATGTTAGATTTCCTAATAACTTAGTCACTTAACTCTTATTAACTTTAATCAGCTAATTGTACCAATCTTCTTATCTATTTTTTTATTCGCAAACATAGTACCTGCAACAAGTGATGAGAATACAAGAGGTACACGATAAATACTTCTCATACCTTTTGTAACATTAGATGCAAGTGATAAGAAAAACATAGGAACAAGTGTACCTTTCAAAAGACTATTAGTAGTACTTCTCAATTTGTCTTTGAAGGTTTTTTCTTCAGTAATACGCAAACTTTGTAATCCTATCATAGTGTTGGTAAACACTTTCATTTCAGGCATGTTTGTAATATTAGAAATAATGTTATTTTTTGTATCCTCATTAACAATATTATTAATATCTTGAGGAACAACATTATCTTTAAACTTAGCCTTCAACTTACTAACAGGATCTACATAGTTATTAACTTGTGGTTGGGTGTTTTTATTTTCAGTACTTTCTGTTTTTTGCTTGCGTTTAATAATATTGTGGCTCTTTTTAATTTTTGCAACAGGAGTGTGCATCATCTCATTTTCAATTACTGCTTCAGGTTTGACTTTTACTTTAACCTTTTCTTTTTCTGTTTTTTCTTCAACAATATTTCTGTGAGAGTGGCTTACCTGAATCAGATAATCTACACCAAGTGCGCCCAGGATACCTGATGCAACCAAAAGTGTATTATCAAGACAATCTTTAGCAATATTATATGAATGTTTAGCAATAACCTCTAAAGGTTTTTCTATAACCTTTCCGACAGAAGTATTCAGGGCATGCCAAGCCTTTGTCTTTTTGAACTTCTCTACTCCCTTATCTATTAATTTACTGCTTTGTTTTCTAAGTGGTGATGCAATAAAATTATTTCTTCCTATTGTATAAGCAGTCAAACCGGTAGCAGAACCGGCTAAAATGAAGGTGTCTTTCAGTAAAACATTTTTCTTTTCGCTCTCAGGGGCTCTTTTGTAATCAGTAAAAACTTTATAAGTACCGGTGAATCCAAACATGAATACACTGGTAGATTTTGCATTTAAAATTCTGTTTACTTTACTGATTACACCACCCATTGCATAAATTTAAAAACCCGAAAAAAAAATTTTTTGCGGGTCTTTTAACTTTCTTAAATTTTTTACTATTTTTATCTTTCAGCAGTGATAACTTTATCAATAAGTCCATATTCAACAGCTTGTGCAGCAGACATATAGTAATCTCTTTCACAATCTTTTTGAACTTTTTCTAAATCTTGACCTGAATTTTCAGATAATATTGTAGTTAATTCTTTTTTCATTCTCAAGATTTCTTTAGCTTCGATTTCAATATCAGTAGCTTGACCTTGAGCACCACCAAGAGGTTGGTGAATCATAATTCTTGCACTAGGCAAAGCTAATCTCTTACCTTTTGCACCGGAAGATAACAAGAAAGAACCCATACTTGCGGCTTCCCCAAGACAAATTGTAGAAACATCAGCTTTGATTAAATTCATAGTATCATATATAGCCATACCTGCAGTAATAACACCACCAGGGCTATTTATATATAACATAATATCTTTTTCAGGATTTTCACTGTCTAGGAGTAAAAGCTGTGCTACGATAGAATTTGCAACTTCGTCATTAATTTCAGTACCTAAAAATATAATTCTTTCTCTCAACAATCTTGAAAAAATATCAAAAGAACGTTCACCTCTTGAAGATGCTTCAATTACAGTTGGTACATAGCTTAAGATTTTAGATACTTCTGTCATGCTTTTCTCCTTCTATTTATACAGATATTATAATATAAATAAAAAAATTAGTTAATAAAAAGTTTTATGGGAAAGTGACCAAGTGAATAAGTTAATAAGTGAATAAGAAATGATTATTTTCTTAATAACTTAATAACTTAGCTCTTAGTAACTTATAACAATCCTATCTGATTTGAACAGGCATAACAAGATAAACAAAATCTTCTTCATTATCAGGTTTCAAAACGGTTGCTGAAAGACTTGTATTCATACCGATAATCAATTCATCTGATTCAATATTTTTGAAACAATCAAGAAGATATTTGTAGTTGAACGCTATTAACAAATCTTCGCCATGATAAACAATATCAATTTCATCTTGAGAAGCACCTGCATCAGGAGCATCACCCATAAGACTTAATTTGCCGTCAGTAAATTCAAACTTAACGATACAAGTTTTTTCGTTAATCATAGTAGAAACTCTTTCAAGAGATTTAATAATCATAGAAACATTGATTTTTGCTTCTTTAGGGAAAGTAGTCGGAATAAGTTGATTATATTTTGGATACTGACCTTCCATAAGTCTAGAAATAATCTTTGTTCTACCTGATGTAATCATTATTCTTGTTTTTTCAACAATAATTTTAACGGAATCTGCATCCATTAGATAACTCATCTTCAAAAATTCTTGAAGAACTTTTGACGGAACAATAAGTTGAATTGTTTTATCATCTCTGTTGCTGATGATTTTTCTTGCTCTTGCAAGTCTGTTACCGTCTGTAGATGCAATTTCCAAAATATTTTTGTTAATATCACAAACAACACCTGACAAAAGATTGTTTGTTTCGTATCCTGCAGCAGCAAAAGCAGCTTCTTTAATAGCTTTTGTGAACGGGTCGAAATCAATTTCGATTTCTTCTTCTGTTGATGAAACTTCTTCAATTTTTGGAAATTCTGATGCAGAAATACCGATAATTTCAAATTTTGTTTTTTCGTTTGTGATAATCATTGTATTATCTTTAAGCTCAAAAGTAATCAAACTATCACTAACACGAGAGATAATATCCATTAATTTTTTAGCCGGTAAAGTAATTTTGCCTTCTTCTTCAACTTGGGCATCAATTTCCGTAATTATTGATAAATCAAAATCAGTAGCAGAAAGAACAAGTTTATTAGGAGCAACAGCTTCTATCAAAATATTAGCTAGAACAGGCTGCAAACCTTTCACTACGGTTGCACGTTCAACTATTTTAACTCCGTTATACATACTTTCTTTTTCTACAAGAAATTTCATTTGTTACTCCCCTATAAATGTTTCTCTTGAGTATATTATAGAACAAAAAAACTCAATACATATTTTTTTCTAAAAGTTTTTTACAT
>USCK01000141.1 GCA_900553205.1 uncultured bacterium
GTAGTACAACAGTAAGACGATTACTCATGCCCATAGGGGTGCTGAGTAGTTACTAATATTCTATGTTACGATGACAAAATCGGTCACAAATGGGAATGTATAAATGCTAAGTTCCTTGGATATACCCCAGATTTACAATATATAGCTATAATTAAAGATGGATTTCGGGGAGCTACAGAATGTCAATTATTAGAAATCAATAGTGGTATTTGTATGTATAAAGAAACTCCAGATTATCCACAAGATGAACTTTTTGAGTTTTTGCCATATGGCGACTTGCTTAAAAGAGCTAGAGATATCGTAAAAGATTTAAGTATGAGTGAAACCACTCGCAGTGCCTATTATTTAAATGAATAATGATTTTTCAATTATAGAACCCAAAAAGAACATGAAAGAAAGATGCCCTCATAAAGATGAAACAAAATATAAACGTTATGCGTTTATAAGTTATAGTCATAAAGATGCCAAAGAAGCAAAATGGCTTCATAAACGTCTTGAATACTACAAACTTCCAAGCGATATTTATAATGAATATGACGAAAAGAATCGATACCTTCGACCTATCTTTCGCGATAAAGAAGATATTGGAACAGGAATTCTAAAATCAGAATTACGCAAAGAACTCGAAGTGTCAGAATATCTTATTGTAATATGTTCGCCAAATTCGGCGCAATCAACATATGTAAGCCAAGAGGCGCAAGTATTCATAGAATTGGGACGCATTAACCATATAATACCATATATAATAGATGGCGTACCCAAAAGTGGTGGTAAGAAAGAATGCTTTCCAGAATCCCTTATTAACCATGTTGATCAATTCCCTGGTGATGAATTGTTGGGGGCAAATATAAATGAAGTGGGAAGGCAAAAGGCATTTATACGGATTGTTAGCAGCTTATTGAATGTTGAATTCGACACACTTTGGAAACGTCACAAAAGAGAACAAAAAAAGAGATTATTTGTGTTGTCACTTTTGTTTCTTTTCTTATTATTTTTCACATATTGGTTTGCAGTGCCTTTAAAATTATCAGTCAATTTGCATGACGAATGTCATCATCTTCCTATGCCTGAAGACGCCCATTTAATAGTAAATGGTACAATATATCCTATGAGGTCTTTAGATACAACTATTCACATAAATAGGATTCCTGGCTACATGAGACTTCATCATATCGATGTAGAATTCAAATCTACTTATTATAAACGGAAGTTTGATAAAGTAACATTAGGATATGGAGTGAATAATGCTAAAGATATAAGCCTTAAACGTGATAGTACTTTTGCCATATTTTCTGGAAAGGTTATATGTAAAGAGTGGATGCCTGTAGAAAATGTAAAAATTAATATTGATAACCATGTGACTTTCACAGATGGAAATGGTTATTTTAGAATTACAATTCCAATAAATGAACAAACAATTAGTAAAAAGATTTCTGTTGAAAAAGAAGGCTTTATACCTATTGTGAAATCATCAGAATATCCAAATTCAAATATAGGATACATTTTAAAAGAAAAGTAATGGAAAGGATTAGCTTATTAATTATATGTCTCATTTGCTTTTTACAAGTAGATGCGCAATTTACGCAACATGGTAGGACACTTGAATATCATGGACGGCAGTGCAAGACAACCTATACAAGTCCTGTTTCAATAGCTTTTCAAGGATGCTCTTCTACTACAAACGACAAATCCGGAAATCTATCTTTAGTATTTCCTAATGCAAAAGTAGGCAATGTTGTGTTATGTACTGATTTAGAAATTAGCAATTCTCAATATGTAATTTTTAATCGAAATGATTTTGATATATGGACCTTAGGTGATCGAAATTTATCAATAGTTTTGTGCAAGAAATCAAAGATAGACTCGTATGTTGCAATTTATACAAAAGTACAGATGGATGTTTCAACTGCGAAATACGAAGCTAAGAAAAAGGAACTTTACAATTCTGAGCAAGACAAAATCGCGTTAAAAAAGGAGTTGGAGCAATTAACGAAGGAACACGATGAAGAAATTAAAGAAATTAAAGCCAATGCATTAATCTTTGCATATATAGATGAAGAGAAAATGGATTCACTACAATACGAACAGCATCTCTGCATCTTAAATAACGACATTAAAAAAGCGGTGGAGATAGGACGACAGATAGACTTTAAAAACAACATGTCTAAACGACTCTCAAACTTTGAAGCAAGCGTAAAGAAAAGTCAAGAGATAGGATTAAAATTATTTCGAGAAGCAGAGGCTTTGTGTTTACACATCGCAAACTGTGAACTACTATCTATTGATGAAGGCTTATTAAAAGAAGACTATGATATTCTGATTAAAAGCTATCGTTCTTTAATTGCACAGTACCCCAACAATTTTAAATGTAGCGAAGAAGTATATAAAAAGACTAAAATTAAATTAGGCAATATTTTATATAAGTACGCAGATAAAGTATTGGGCTCATATACATCGAATGTTTATAAGGAAGACTCTATAAAATACTGCTATATGAAAGAGGCTGCATCATGTAATAACTCTGCTGCAATGTTATGGATTGTAGAACATCACGAAAATCGTGATACCGCCAAAGTATATGCAAATATTCTTTTAGAAGGAATCGAAAATAGAAAATTAAATATTCCACGAGATTATTATTCTTATTATGATATAAAAGATATATGTAATAGCATACCTGATTTTAAAACGGAGAACAAGTCTATGGTTTTTTATTATACCGTTTTAGATTCAAATCGAGTTTCATTAACACATATTCATTGTAAGGATTCTGCAATAAGTGAAATTCGTATACCTGAAAGAGTAATCTATGAAGATAAAATATATAATGTAACAGAAATCGGTACATGTGCTTTAGGTGAAGACAGTTATTCTTTATATTTAAAAGTGGGGAAAAGATTTATAGACGAAAAAGATTCACAAGTCAATCTGTATTTTGCATCTAAAGATTCTACTACGACTGCTAATATTGCGTTGAAAATACCTAAAACAATAACTTACATAGGAGCAGGAGCGTTTGAACCAAATTTTTCTCCTGTTTTGTTTTTATTGAATGGTATTCCTAAAAACTTAGAAATCTTGCGTACAAATAGTTTTAAAGGTTGCGAATTCAGAGGAGGTAAAATCATAATTCCTCCAAAAGTAAAGGAAATTGAAGGTGATGCATTGCCACTATGGTGGGATGACGATAATTATAAAGCAAAATATAGTATTTTTATACCAAAATCATTAGAAAGGATAGATTGTTTAAATGGATTTTCTGGTGGAAATAGAGGAAATGAAGTTGGAAAGATTATGGATATTAGCAATAATCTAAACTTTAAACTGATAAATGGGGCTTTATATAATGCTGACAGTTCTTATGTTTACTTAGGTACTATAGGACAATACAATAATTTATTAACAATTACTCGCAATTTAAAATTTGATGAGGATTTCTTCGAAAGGCTTCATTATATTCAACTAGAGTTAGCAATTGACAGTATTAACTTTGATGAAAGAAATCCATATTATTCATATTATAATCATTGTATTTATACCAAACAACTAGATACTCTATTATACATATTACCAGCTGTTGATAATGTTAGATTGTCAACAAATTTAAAAAGCATATCTGTTTGGGACATGCCTTCAGAAATTCACTACGAAATACCATATGATATGTCTGTTGAAGGATTAAAAGAGTGTTTGGGTGTTTTTTATGATAGTGAGATAAAATTTAAATTATATGGTAATGAATATACGAAGAAAGAATCCGATTCTGAAAATCAAATATGTAAAAGTGAATTTATTGATACTATCTTGAAAGAGAACAAAAATAATCCGAAGTTATTATATGCAATAGCATTATTGTACTTAGGAAATGATTATTACTATCAAGCATATGAATTGTTAGATTCAATAAAAGAAGTGAGTGATTCAAATCCATACTTTTGTACATTGTTGTTAGATTCATGCTCTTCGTATATGACGAGGATTAATACATATATAGAGGAATACAAATCTACTAATAGTAATAATCATGATGACATGGTTGAAATATGTCTAAAGCTAAGAGATTATTTTAATAATACAGCTGATTATCTCAATACAGAAGTAAGCGTTCATAATGCATTTTATAATAATTGGGTTTTAGGAGCTCAAGAGTCTTATAATAGCAGATCTAACAGTCTTTATTATATGGAAAAAGGAATTCCATACGCACTAAAACTAATAACTAAATTTGATATTGAGAAATATAAAAATATTGTATCAGACTTTTATTCTTCTCTTGCCAATGTTGCATCGCATGACGATGATAGTGATAAGAGTTTAAAAGTCCTTCAATATGCAAATAAATCATTAGAACTAAATGCCAATAACATAGAAGCGTATGAAACTTTGGCTACTTATTTTTATTACAATGGTGGTATAGAAAAGAATAAGAAAATAAAAGAAATAATCACAAAAGTTGAAAAAATAGCCCCGAATTATAAAAATTCTAAAGATAATATTTTGTATCAACTATTGGACAATAGTTCGTTAATAATTCAATAATGTGCTAAGCAGCTATACGCTGTAAGCACGAGAGATCTTTGAAAATCTTGCTAATTAAAGTTCGGTTCGGGGTGTACCCGCTTGCTTT
>USCK01000142.1 GCA_900553205.1 uncultured bacterium
ATTATAAAAACAGGGTAAAAAAATTTAAAAAAAAGGGAGCGAAAGCTCCCCCTCTTTTTTTATTTTTTTTCTATCTTTCTATCTTTCTAGATGGTGCGAGACAATTACTAATTTAGTGCGAGACAATTACTAATTTAGTGCGAGAAAATTACTAATTTAGTGCGAGAAAGTAATTTACACACGCATTAAAAAATGGTATAATTAAGACAGATAAGGGAGGTATATTTTATGAAACTTCAAGACTTATTATTAGTTGCCGACTGCAACTATCATGTATTTTTCAAAACAGAAATGGCAGATATATCTGGACTTCCATATACAGAGATAAAAAAAGAAGAATTAAGAGACTATCTAAACATGACAGTATTACGGATTGACCAGGATTGGAACATTACAATTGGATAGAGGTGATTTAAATGCATGAAACAAACGGAGAGTTAATGGAAAGAAATGATAAGTATGAATTGAGCGATAATATGTTTAATGACGCTCTAGTTGTTATTTCAAACCTGATTGCCAGAGCTACTACAAAATGGACACTGGAAGAAACAAAACTGTTTCTATGTTCTGTATCTCGGATAAAAACAAGAAATAAAGAATGTTGGGTAACAATGTCAAAACGAGATATTGCAGAAAAATTAGAAATAGATCCAACAAACCGATCTAAAATGAGAGATATGTTTAAAAGAGTAATGATGAAATCGTATATCCAAATTGATGGTGATACTGAGGATGAATGGGATGATGGGTTTCTGATAACACAGATTAAATCTACAAAAAAGGACATTTCAGTTCGCTTTAACGATATGTACATTCCTCTTTTGGATCAACTCTCAAGTCATTTCACAGAATTTTATTTAGATTATGTAAAAGACTTTACTCGTTTATCTAGCTATAATTTGTATATTTATCTATGTTCTTGGCAAGATTCAAACTATCAAGTCCAGAATAAGAAGATTGCTAAAAGAGACTTACAAAAAATATTTAAATTAAAAGACGGTGAATATTGGAGAAATTACGGTAAAGAAAATGCTAAATTCCATTTTGCAGATTTTGAAAAATATTGTTTGAATCCAGCAATTGAGGAAATCAATAAATTGAAGTCATGCGACATGCATATCTTGTCTTGTGATAAAGTCAAAAATGGAAAGTTTGTTTTAGGATATGACATCCATTATACATTCGTGGATGAAGATGGATTCTACAAATAAAGGAGCGACGAAAGTTAGTATTTTTGACACACCTATATGAAATATATGAAAGTATAGAAAAAAGATAAAAAGAGGGGGGAGCTTGTTTGAAAAAGTTTATCAACTAAAAAAGAGGACTTAATATCCTCTAATTTTTTATATTCAAATAATGTATCTTACATAAGGGGTGGGAAAATAAGTGCGCCACCATAAAGAGAGACGTGTATAGCTAATATAATAAAAGTAACAAGAAGAAGAAATACTACAAAATATTTGAAATATTTTTCAGCCTGTTTTTGAGATATTTTTCCATTTTTATTAAGCTCCGGATGTTCATCAAGTTCTTTTATTCTTTTTTTTAAATAATTATCTAAAAATTTCATTACTAATCACTATCTTCATCCGGACGTAAAGAATATTTACATGCATAAGTATTATGACTTTGTCGATAACAAATATTTCCATTAGTTAAATATACTGTAGATGCTGGTCCTTTAACATACGTACTCTTAGCATTATAATTATATCTATCCCAAGACTCTTTAAAAAGACTATATGCCTCATATGCTTTTGTAAACCAATCAACAGTTGCTTGGAATTTTCCACTTGCCATCCATCCAACTAGTACATAGCTTGAAGTCGCCCAAAGATAACAAGCCATAGCTGTAACAGAACGTCCTTCAACATACATTACTCCATCTCGTACTTCAACATTTTTTCCTTCATATTCAGTACCTTTTAATTCTTCTTGAGTAAAGACATGATTAAATTCTTCACCTTTAAAAGGTTCATGTATAATTTCAATATTTGTATCGTTAGCTTTTACTGGTATTGAACTGTTGATATTATAAATTCCAAGACCACAAAGCAAACAGAAAGCTAATAAACATGATAATAATTTCTTCATAATAAACATCTCCCATCCATCATTATCACTATGTAAAAATAACTAACCTGTCCATTGGTATCAAAGCTCCTTTTTCATTCTTTATGTATCTTTATATAGAAATTTTAGCAAGTATAAATTTAAAAGCATAGTCTATTAATGCTCTAAAATACATGATACAATTTAAAGGTAGTCAATAAGTACGTGTCCTCGTACTTAGCTTTTGCTAAGTCTCGGACGTTTACTTTTCAAAAGTTCATGATATAATTCAAGTAGGCAAAAGTACAGATTAAAAGCCACGTAAGAAGAACTGACCCAGTCACTCAGTTCTTCTTTTTTTTCAAAAAAAAAGAGTGGGTAGTCAATCCACTCTTTTTGTGCTTTATTACCTAGTCATTTTTGTCAAGCCACTTGCAAATGTAGTAGGCGACCACACTTGCTCCGACAGAAACTAAAAAAGTACAGATTAGTTCAACCACGTTCTCACCTCCTTCGCGTTGGTGAGCCTAGGCAACATTATTAATATACCATATAAATAAAAAAGCTGTCTGCAAGACCGCATGCATCTATTGGAGTTTACTCCAAAAGTGCAAATGCGTTACTTTTGGAAAAAGTAACAAAACTTTTAAGGTGTTTTAGTAGTATAATAGTAGTGTGTACATACAACGAAAGGTAGGTGGTGACACTATGAATAAAACAAGACCAAATCGAGTATATTTTCGAGTTACAGATACCGAATTAGAGCTAATAAACGAGTGCGTCAAAGCCTCTGGAATGACTAGACAGGACTGGATTCTGTCGGTGGTGACACCTCAATTAAATGGTGGTGACTCCAAGAATGAAGAGGTGGTGACACCCTTAACAGACCCTCAACCTGACATAAAACTGTGTCCTGAGTGCGGTGCTGCCATGCAGATTAAAAATGGCCGTCGTGGCAAATTCTGGGGTTGTACGAACTACCCTCGATGTCATCATACAGAAGATTGGAATGGTAATTAATTATGCCTACTGTATCGATTGCCAAGGGGCGTGGCTATTTAAATCACAACGACAGATCTATTGACCGTGTTTCTGAAAAATCGTGGGATCCAGAACTAAGCCGAAAAAACGTAATTTGTAGAAACATCCCTATTGAGGATGCGTACGAACAACTCTTCGGAAAAGCTTTGAATGAATATAATCAACGCCAGATAGATGTTAATCACCCAGAACGCCAGATAAAAAACTACTATGAACATATCAGTCGATCCAAACAAGAAAAGCCTTTCTATGAGTTTGTAGTTGCGTTTGGAAACATGAATGATAAAGATACAGATATTTATCCTAGTTTACAAAGATGTTTGGACGAATATATTACAAATTTCGATAAAAGAAATCCTAATTTCAAGGTGTTCCAGAAAATTGTACATCTCGATGAGAAAGGAATAGACCATGCTCATTTAGATTTTATTCCTGTATCAACACACAATAAACGAGGCTTAAGCGTTAAAAATAGCTTTCGTGGTGCATTAAAAGAGATGGGATACACTGGCAAGACGGCTTTTCTAGACTGGCGACAGTCTGAA
The DNA here is from genome assembly GCA_900553205.1 of uncultured bacterium. GTDB lineage: Bacteria > Cyanobacteriota > Vampirovibrionia > Gastranaerophilales > Gastranaerophilaceae > UMGS1585. Next base: position 3,642 of record USCK01000142.1, read on the forward strand.
GAAAAGTACATGGCAGAAATTCTGGAACGTCACGGACTTGAATTTGAACGTGGATCAGGTCGTGACGAGCACTTGAATGTCCGTCAATATCAGGCAGAAGCACGTGAAATCAATCGACTGGCTCAACAAAAACTCAAAAATATGGAGCTGCCTTCCATTCCAGAACCTGAAATCAAAACCAATCCAATCACAAAATCAGAATCTGTTAAGCTTTCTAAAGCCGAATTTGACAAAATCAAGCAAGTGATAGATTATCAACAAACACAAATCACCTCTCTAGAGGCTCAGAAAAGCGATTTAAGCGCCAAATTAAAAAATGTAGAGTCTAAACTGGACATTGCCCGAAAAAAGCCGTATATGCGTGAAAATGAGACTCTGATGCAGAATCTAGAAAACGAAAGTAATTTCAGTGAGAAATTAACAAAAAAATACGGAAAACTGAGCAATCAGTATTTTGAACTAAACGAAAGTTACAAGAAATTAGAAAAAGAAAATAGTAGCTTGCATGAAAAAAACACTAGTTTAGAAAAAGAAAACTCATCTCTATTTAAGAAAATAAGAGAACTTGAAATGGAAATAGGGGGTATCACCCAAGATTTTTATTACAAATTAACTAGAGCCTACGTAAGTATAAAAAATATCGTTCAAGCCGTAGGAATGTTGAAATACGATAAAGAAAATGGATATGGAATTGAAAATCTTACTGCCAAACAAGAACGATTGATAGATGGTGTTTCGGAATATGGATCAGCTTTGGCCAAGGATAACGAATATCCAGAACTTGCAAAACAAATGGACAATAAAGTAGGTATCGACAAATCTATAGAAAGTTTTGTAAAACTACCAGAACCTGAACGAACTAGGGAATCTAGAAGTTCTAGAGATTGGGATATTGAATTATAAAAACAGGGAAAAAAAATTTAAAAAAAAGGGAGCGAAAGCTCCCCCTCTTTTTTTATTTTTTTT
>USCK01000143.1 GCA_900553205.1 uncultured bacterium
CGCAGCGACTACCTCGTCCTGGTCTCGACGGACCTGACGTTGTCAGAAGAAGAGATCATCCAGACTTATGGCAAGCGCTGGAACATCGAGGTCTTCTTCAAGATGTGCAAGTCCTATCTGAGGCTGGGCAAAGAGACGAGATCCATCTCCTACGACGCCCTGACCGCTCACACGGCCATTGTCTTTGCGCGTTACATGATGCTCGCGCTGGAGCAGCGGCGCAACATGGATGAGAGGAGCCTTGGCGAGCTCTTTTACCTGACGATAGACGAGCTGGAAGACCTGCATTATCTGGACGCTCTGGCCTCACTCCTGAGCCTGCTGATGGACTGCGCGAAAGAAGCAGAGATTCTTGACGAAGAGCAGGTTAACCAGCTGCTCGATCTGTTCGTGGCAAAACTGCCGGATCTATGGGGAAAGTGCCTGAAACAGTGTGCATGATGTGATGATGACGGATGTCTGAAAACCTGATGAATCCTTGTCTCATAAGGGTTTCAGGTGTGCGAAGTTTGAGACAATATAAAGTAGCAGTGGAACAAATGCGCTACCATCAATATTTTACTACGAAAGGTAGCAAGTGACAAGACACTACCTATATCATAAATATGGCTCTTAAGAACTATTAAGAGTCATCACTTACTAGAGAAACAAGAGATTTGTAAAGTAGTCTTGATATTATTCGCTACATAGTATAAAATTATGCTATAGTATCCATCTATGCTACTGAGAATGGTTTAGCAAAATAAATTGTATGATGAAAATTCATTGGCATTTAAATACAAAGTAAGATATTAAAGGCTAAAATGAGGTGTATTTGTAGGTGAATAAAAACAATCAAAAATTTACTCGACCAATTTTAAAATGGGCTGGTGGAAAAACGCAATTATTAAAAGAACTCATTCCAAGAATTCCTAAGCATTATAATCGATACATAGAACCATTTATCGGCGGAGGTGCCTTATTTTTTGCATTAAAACCAACTAATGCTATAATTGCAGATAGTAATCCTGAGCTAATACTAACTTATCAACAGCTTGCACGAAATATTGAAAAAGTCATTGAGTATTTAGAGCAATATACAAACACTTCCGAAACTTTTTATAAAGTGCGAGCTCAAGATTGGAAAGAACTTCCTAAGGCTGAAGCTGCAGCTCGGATGATTTATTTAAATAAGACTTGCTTTAATGGCTTATACCGCGTTAATAGACAAGGTCGTTTCAACACGCCATTTGGACGGTATAAAAACCCTAACATTTGTGATATAGAACATTTACATGCAGCTTCTGATATATTAAAAAATGCTACAATTATATGCGGTAATTACTTAGATGTTTTAAATAAGTATGCATCTCCTGGTGATTTTATATTTTTAGATCCACCCTATATACCAGTATCGAAATATGGGGATTTTAAGCGTTATACTAAAGAACAATTTTACGAAAAAGATCAAATTCAATTATCAGAAGAATTTCATAGGCTATATAACCTTGGATGTTCTGTAATATTGACAAATTCACATCATCCACTAGTTGAGCAACTATATATTGATTTCCCACAAGATGTTATTTCTACGAGACGATCTATATCATCTAAAGGAACTAGCCGAAGTGGAGAAGATTTGATTGTCACTGCGATCCATAAATCTAATAAAAATAAAGCCAATGTTCTCAAACAAGAACTATCTGATCAAGTATATCTATACCCACCTACTCGATTTATGGGATCAAAAAGAAAGTTGCTAAACAATATCTGGAATGTCGCCCAAGATTTTCATTTTGACAGTGTTCTAGATATGTTTTCTGGTTCTGGTATTGTCAGTTATATGTTCAAAGCAGAAGGAAAAAAGGTAATCAGTAATGATTATATGACAATGTCGTCTACTTTTTCAAAAGCAATGATAGAGAATAACACTGTTACCTTACCACGATCTGAAGCTGAAAGATTATTAAAAGAACCTGCTATTTTAGATACATTTGTTGAAGAAACATTCCAAGGCTTATATTATAGTGATGCTGAAAACAAAATAATTGATATCATTCGTACAAATATAAGATCGATAAGCAATGAATATAAACGCGCTATTGCTATGTCTGCATTAATACGTGCGTGTATAAAAAAGCGTCCCCGTGGAATTTTTACCTATACAGGGAATCGTTATAATGATGGGAGACGTGATCTAAAAATTACTTTACAAGAACAATTTTTGGAGGCTGTTGATATTATCAATAAATCCGTCTTTGATAATGGCAGAGAAAATATCTCTATAAATATGGATGCTATGTCTATTCATGATATAAATCCCGACTTAGTATATATAGATCCCCCCTATTATTCTCCATTATCAGATAATGAATATGTTCGACGTTATCATTTCGTAGAAGGCTTGTCTCGTGATTGGGATGGTGTTGAAATTCAGGCGCATACAAAAACAAAAAAGTTTAAATCATATCCGACGCCATTTTCGACACGAACAGGTGCTGCTGATGCATTTAGTTTATTATTTAAAAAGTATAAAGATAGTATCTTAATTGTTTCTTACTCTTCCAATAGTATTCCCACAAAAGAAGAAATGGTAAAGCTTATAAAACAATATAAAGATATTGTCGAGGTTATTCCTATAGATTATACATATTCTTTTGGTAATCAAGCTAAGGCAAAAACGCATCGTAATAATGTTCAGGAATTTCTATTTATAGGATATTGAGGTTTACTATGGTAAATGAAGATAGAAATATAGAAATTGATCTTATTGGCAATACAGGATTACGTAATCCAATTCGTATTCATGATGGATTTCAGGCTTTTTCACAATCTAAATATATTGGACGTCTCCATGGAACCGATAATGAAATTAATTTTATGAAGTATCTATCCCAAAAGGGTGTAATTCATAATAAGCCAGGGAAAGATCTATCTGGTAGTCATGCCAGGAAATGGCGATTAATGTTTGAACGCTATGGGTTTATCTATGGAGATATGAAGCAAAAACATGCTGATATATGCCAAGAAGATCTAGGCCCTCGAGATACAATCACACCATTTGGAAATAAATTCTTGCAAGCTAAAACTTTACCTGATGTAGAGGAAATGTTTTTGCGGGCTCTTAGTGTAGAACAATATCCAATTCATAATGGAATTGGATATTATTCACCATTCCGTTGGATCTTAGCAATTTTAATAGAACTTAAAAATCGCAATGAAGAAGCATATTTATCGCGTATTGAATTTGCTTTATGGGGACAAACAACTAATCCATCATATGATATAAATTTTGTAGTTGCTTCTATTTTAGATTTACGTGCTCGTCGAAAAAAAGCCTCCTCAAAACGAACGTTTGATAAAAACGAAATAGCTAGCCGCAGTCAATACTATAAAAAGAAAAGTCAGAACTTCTTAGATTATGCTGATATGAATATGCGGTACCTGCGAATTTCCGGCTTATTACAACGAAAAGGCCGTGGCATCATGATTGTTCCCAGTAAGTACATAATAGCCGAAAAGATGGCTAAGTGTACACCTTATAAAGGAAGTTTATATGATGTTTTACATACCTTAACTCAAGGTGCGCCGCTACCAACGGATAACTTAAAGATAGCTCGTTCTGTTTTAGAAAATCTTCAAAAAGAGTTACAGCAACGACATATTTTATACGATATCTCTGACTGCGCACTCTCAGATGTTATAGAAATTAACCGTGCTAGACGTCGTCTAGAAGATATCCTCGCAAAAACAAATGAAATTCAATACGCAGAACAACAACGAAAATATTGGCATGAAATTGCAGATTATATGTCACTTTTAATAAAAGGAGGTGGACGAAAAGCGTACGATGATGATTATATCATTGAAGTACCAAAAGACGAAACACCTGTTTATTTAGAGTGGACTTTGTGGAGAGCTGCTTTAGCAATAGATCATCTTGTTAATAAGCCATATGAAGTACGTGGTTTCCGACTCGATTCAGATTTTTTACCAGTTTCAACAGCGGGTGGTGGAAAAGGTGATCTTTATTGGGAGTTTCAAGATTTTACCATTTTAACAGAAGTAACAATGTCTACTTCATCCCGCCAAGAAGCAATGGAAGGGGAACCAGTTCGACGTCATGTTGCAATGGCAATGGAGCAATATCATAAGCCAGTTTATGGATTATTTATAGCAATAAAGGTTGATTTAAATACAACCGAAACCTTTCGGCATGGAATTTGGTATGATAAGAAAAACCAAAAACAACACCTACAAATTCTACCGTTATCACTTACTCAATTTCGTCAATATTTCATATCAATCTTTTGCCATGAATCATCTAATCCAAGCCTGGTAAAAACGTTACTTGATGATTGTATTGCAGTAAAAGATAAACTCGAAGCGCCAGAATGGACGAATTTTATTGACAATTACATACATTCTCATACATAATATTTTAAAATAAGGTATTCAATATGATAAGCTTAAAATAAGAGCAGAACCCTACCCTCAAAATTACAAAAGGAGATGCTGAGCGGAATGTTGCAATACGATTTTGCCTTTTAATAAGCTCGTAAATAACCCTTCGGCGTACGTCCGCAAATG
>USCK01000144.1 GCA_900553205.1 uncultured bacterium
TGCTAAATCTGCTTGCTTAGTGTTTATAGCTTGAGTAGTAACTTCTTTAGATGTAGATTGTGTGAACATTTTGCTAAGTTGTTTTGTATTTACATTAACAGTATTAAATTGATTAAAGTTGTTAATGATAACATTTTTAGTTTTGTTGGTTTCACCTGTAGATGCTACTGTTATTGATGAAGTGTTGAATATGTCGTCAAAATATTTTTTTACATCATCAACAGTGATATTCTCTAAATTTTGCAAAATAGAATCTTCCTTGATATTAAGTATATTGTTAGCTTCTATTTCTGTGCTTCTGTTTGCAGGTGTAAAATTGTTTTTTAGATTAGCTTTTGCATCTTCAACACAATCAGTATCAAGTTCATTGCTAATATTTTTGATATTTTTAATAAAGTCACAAAGATTTTGAGTTTTTTCAGTAGGAGCTTGAGTTGTCAAATAAATAGCATTATTGGGCTTTATATAGATATCTGTATAATTTTTTCTGATATCGTATGGAGTAGGATTAATATTTTCAAGAATAGTATTTGCAACCTCTCTTACTCCTTCTTTGTGTTTTATGGTTGAGGTTGGTTGAAATACCATATTAATAATTGTATTTTGAGAGTTTTCTTTGTTATATAGTCCCATTTCAATATTATTATTTAGTATAAAAGTTTCTATATTATTATTTTGATTATATATCTTTTTCAAAGAGCCAAAATTTATATTAGGATTTGCATTTTTGTAATTATTCTTTATTGTTTCAAGAGTTGTACCTGTTGGGTGAAAAACTAATATTGAAGCTTTCCCTAAATCAAGTTGTTTACTTGCTTTTGAAACTGCTTCAGGAGATTGAGTATCAATAATTTTATTATAGTTTTGTAAGTTTTCTAAATTGTTAAGATTTTCGGATAACAATTCTTGCATAGTTTTGGGTGTTTCCAGCTTTTCTGCGAACTCAACTTTTAAATCTTCTTTGTATTTATTAAGTTCTTTATCATCAATAGGTGGGTAATTATTTACATTTTTAAAAAGTTGTTTTAAATCTTCTTCCGGATTTTTAGAAGATGTGTTTAATATTGCAATAGGTGTGTTTCTGTTAGCTAGAATGTTTTGAGAAAGTATTGTAAAAGATTTGTTGTCAGGGTTGTCAACAAAATTCTTTTGATTTTCATCAATATGTTTTTCTATGAGTTTTAGACCAATTTTTGATTGAATATTATTTGGAACATCAAAAGCAATAATTACTTTAGTCTTTGCTTGATTTCCTATAATATCCTTTCTGATAGTTTTATTGATAGGAGTAATTGTTTGTTTGTTTTCGTGTTGTTTACCTGAGGTATTAAAGTATTTAGCTATAAGATTAATAGTCTTTTCAGGTTGTATATCTCCTGTTATAATGGTAATAGTATTTTCAGGTGTATAGTTTGTTTTATGATATTCTTTTAATTGCTCCTGTGTTATTTTATCTACATCAGAACTATTGCCAAGAGTATTTGTATTAATGCTATACAGATTATTAATTACTTTATTTAAGTATGGCAATTCTGTAGTATTTGTATTATCATCAAACATATTAATTTCAGATTTAACAATATTTTTTTCTTTGTTTAGAATTTGGTCGTTAATAGTCGGATTGAAGACCATACTTGCCTGCATTTTTATACAATTTTCTAAATCTTTATCCTCAAACTGAGGAATAGCTATTGTATAATATGTTTGAGTTAATGATGTCTTTCCATTCATATCCCCACCCATGAGTTTTACTTGTTCTTGAGATGATAGTTCATTCTTTTTATCGTTTAGTACGATATGTTCTAACAAATGACTTATACCTGTATTTTCTTGAGTTTCGTTAATCGCACCTGTATTTACATAAGTATTGATATAGGTAGTTGGCACTTTCATTGGCGCAAGCAAGACTTTTTGCCCATTAGAAAGTTTATATTGATGAATTTTTTGACCGTTTTCTAATGTCAAAGTCGGTAAGACCGTATAATTGGTAGGTAGTTTAATATTGTAATCAGGAGTTATGTTAAAATTTTGAATTTGATAATTTTCTTTTGGTTGATTAGTATCTTGAGGAGCAAAAGGTTTCTTTTGCTTTAAATTATCAAAAGAATTTATATTATTATTGATATTAATCCCTACCACCATACTTATATAAAAACTACTGAATAAAAAAAGTTGCTAATGTATATACGAAATTAACAAAAATTTATATAAAATAGCTAAAAATTTGCTAAAAGATATTTTTTGTTTTATGACAATTATGTCAACCAAAAATAACATTGAGGAAAATAAAAAATATATGGAAATTAATACAAGAAGTAATATAATGAATTGTCATCAACTAAATTCAAATAAATCAATTCAAAAAGTAAGTTTTGGTTCAAGAGTTCCTTATCAATATTGTTCAGAAAAAACTCTAGCAACAGGAAAAAATCTTTTAAAGAATATAAAAACACATTTTCAAACAAAAAAATTACCATTATCAAAAGATATTCTTGTAGTGAAAAATAATGTTATTAAAGATAATACAAAAGATGTTCTATCAAAGGTGTCAAAAGGTCCTACTAGTTATAATACAAAAAATATATTAGAAAAAAATCCAAATTCACTGTCTAGTGTTCAAAAAAAGACAATACAACAAGATTTGGATTACCAGTTGAAAAATGGACGAATTACTCAGCATGATTATGAAAAAGCAAAACGACAACTTACTTTTACGGGGAATGAGCATGAAAAAAATGTAGAAAATGCTGATAAATTACATGAAAATCTATCAAATAATATTGATATTTCAAATTCACCTGAATCTCCCGTTAGTTTTGATGATGTTTCAACGATTGATTTAGATACACCAATGTCTCAATTAACAGAATCAATGTCATCTTTAGATGTTGGTTCATTAGTTGACTCGGCTACAACTGTTACAAGTCATATAGATGCAACATCTCCAGAAGTTGTTTTAGATAATGTAGCACAAAATGTTACTGATAGTGTAACTGATAACTCAGAGATACATATGAATATTATAAAAAAGATGTTTGATATCTTTAGTAATACGTAGGATAGAGAAAATATGAATATAATAAATAATCAACCAATAGTGAATTATAATTTAAGGAATAATAACTTATCTAATAAACCTTTATCAATGCCAAAACTTCAAAATTCTTTGGATAAAGTTTCATTTAAAGGAAATGAAAAATTAGAGTTTATCTGGAAATTGTCAGAAGCAGAAAAAAAGATTTTAAAGTATAGAATGAAAAATGTATCCGTTGATGAAATTGCTAATTTGGTACATCAGGATAAGTCATTGAAGTTGTTGCATGATGATTTGAAACAAACTAATGCAAATGTTGGTATTGTTTATAAAACATATAATAATATAGAAACTCGTTTTGGTGAAAAAAGTGATGCTACTAAAAAGCAATTAATAAGAACTGGGCTTGTTCCTGATGGTGCAAGAATACCTCTTATAGGTTTGCCTTATACATTGGGGGAAGCTCTAACTGATCAATTGGCAAAACGTGTAACAATAAGAAAGCATATTCCACCTGAAAAATATGCTAATGTATGTTTTGCAATGGAAGATCTTCACAATGCTCACATTCAAGAATATTTTGATAATGGTGTACAAAAAATACATGAGAATTTTCAAGAAAAAACTAATAATATTGGACTCGTAGTTCCAAACTTAGTACCTGCTATGGAAAAGCAACAGGTGGCAGAACAAAAAACTTTTGAAAAATTAAAAATAAAAAATGAAGAAATAATAAATAAAGTGGATAAAAATATAACCGAAGTCTTTGATGAATATGCCTCAAACTTATATTTACGGTTGTTTACAAAAGTTATAACTTTGGGAATATTGTAATAAATGAATGTATTGTCTTCTCAAAATAAAACTTATGACTTAAATTTTAAGTCTGGGTTGTCAAACAGTATCATTAATGAATTTTCTTCTTCAACATTAGAGAAGACAAGTAATTACTTTGTTAAAAATAAGGTTGATACAGATTTTAAACATAACAAAGCTATCGCCTTTTGTTGTGCTAAGGCTATTGAAAGCCTTCTTTTTATTAATAAGAAATTCGGAACTAAGTTTTTATTGCCAAATAAAATTATTGTTGAAGATTTTACCAAATTGAAAGGTGACTTAGATGATTCTTGGGGGATATGTAATTTATTACCTACGAAGTTATATAAACAATCCGATACGATAATTCCAGAGCGTACAGTATTTTTTAATTCTAATAAAATGACGCAAAATGATAAAAGATTGTTGGAATATATGAATGATGTTGCTGAGTTTCAAAAATCCAGAAATTTAGAAAGTTCAAATCATTTCTTGATAAAATTTACGCATGAGTTGGCTCATTCTTCACATGAGGCGAATTTATTAAACCACTATTCAGTAAATAAAATACCTCAATTATTAAATGAGGCTTTTAAATCTGTAGAAGATCAAAATAAATTAAAAGATTTGTTTGAAGAAAAAATTTGTAATTCAACAGGTGCAAATCCTTTAGAAGTTATTGCTTTTGATTTATCAAAAGTTT
>USCK01000145.1 GCA_900553205.1 uncultured bacterium
TAGCCAATGTAAATATCCGATTCTAGTGTAGTATTTATTATAAAAATTTGTTTTGTCACTGTTCACGCGAGTTTTAAGAGAATTAGAGTTTTAATTGTAGAAAGTTATGCTAATACGCTTGAACTTACCTGCAAACTGGCGTGTAACTTTTGAATATAACGAAGATACAAATGATGTTTATATTGTAGATTATCAAGATTATCCTTAAAAAGGATATACCAATGGAAATGTTCAACCCACTACACTCTGGAACGATACTGTTAGAGGATTGGATAAAACCATTAAATATTACTATTTCGGAGTTTGCGTTAAAAGTTGGGACAAGTCGAAAGAACTTGGCAGAGATAGTGAATTGTAAGACCGGTATCTGTTCTGAAATGGCATTAAAACTTTCAAAAGCATTAAAGACATCGACAAAGCTATGGCTTAATCTTCAGTTAGCCTATGATTTATGGAAGTCAAAACAGCAAGTAAATTTTGATGAAGTAGAGGTTATTGCGTTACAGATATATTTATCCTCAAAAATATAAACTATTTGTAAACAATTTGCCCAATTCTTTTTTGTTGTTACGATAGTAATATGGCAAAAGTTTTACTTGTATCTGATAACAAAAAATATGAAGAAGATATCAAATCAATTCTTGCAGGACATGAATTGATAACTTCGCCTGACGAGGTCTTAGTTATAGATATTCTCAAGGTGGAAAACCCTGATATTATTATTTTTGACTGCGATATAGAATCACTTGATTTGAAATTAATTTATCGTCAGATAAAAGAATTTAATGTGATAAGTATTCTTATTCTGAACGAAAAAACTGTTACAAAAGATATTCTGAATCATGCGAATATGTTTATTTCGCCACCGTTTTCATCAACAGTACTTAGAGCATCTGTAAACTCTTGTCTAAAAACAAAAAAATCTTTAGTAAAACTCGCCAAATCAAACAAAGAACTCGCAAACAGTTTGTATCAGTTGAATGTTTTGTATAGTACAACTTCTCAATTATCAGGTAGTTTGGATAAAGAGCGTTTGATTTCAATTATGAATGACGGTATCGAAAAATCTCTAAACTATAACATGTTAGCAACTCTAACCTTCAACAATCCAAAAGAGCCTGTGTTGTTGATAGATTCAACTTACAATCCGTCAGAAAGACTTGTTGAATCTCTGAAACTCAGAGCTGTTATGAATTACAAATCCCGTAATTTCGCAAACAATTTTGAGATAAATATTCAAGATATCAAGGTAGAAAAAAAGGTTAAATATTCAATTACAGACTACGATTTAGAGGTCTTGAATTTTGATACGCTACTTTCTTTTATAGATGTAAATGATGAGTGTTACGGCTTTACCGAAATTTTTAGAGAAACTGATTTTACACTTGAAGATTCGACTTGTTTTCAAACCATTGTTCAGCAAGTATCACTTCCATTAAAGAGTGCAATTCTTTATCAGGAAATAATTGAAACAAACAAAAAATTGGCAAAACTTGAGCGTCTGAAGTCTGAATTCATTTCTATTGTTTCGCATGAGTTAAGAACTCCATTGACAACAATAAAAAATTCACTTGATATTATTACAAGTGGCAAAACGGGTGATATGTCAGAAAATGCTCTGAAATTCATAAATATGGCAAAACGTAATGTTGTGAGATTATCTGGAATTATCAACGATTTACTTGATATATCTAAGATTGAGGCAGGTAATCTTGATTTCAAATATGTACTTGCAAAAATTAACCCAGTTATTGATTTCGTTAAAAACAATCTTCAAGGCGTTGCAAAAGAAAAAAATATCAAGATTTCTTGTGATATAAATAACGAAGATGTAGATATTTTTGCTGATACCAACAGACTGGAGCAGGTTTTGACCAATTTGGTGTCAAATGCTGTCAAATTCACTCCTGCAGGTGGACAAATAAATATTTCCTCAAGAATAGTTAATGCAAAAGATATAAAAACAGAGGATTGTTTCAAACAAGATATAGAAAAACTTAATGGAAATTATATAGAGGTTTGCGTTGCAGACCAAGGTATTGGTATAGAAAAAGAAAACTTGCGTCAGGTGTTTGACAAATTCCAACAAATAGAGAACTCGCTTTCTCGTCAAGTCGGAGGTTCAGGGCTCGGTTTAGCCATAGCTAAGCAACTTATAGAGGCGCATAATGGGGCTATTTGGTGTGATAGTATTATAAACAAAGGCTCTCAATTCTACTTTGTTATACCTGTCGCAACGAATAAAAACAAATTTTTACTAACCAAAAAACAGTTGGTTCAAAAGGCAAGAGAAAAGAACTCTACGCTTTTGTCCATAAATATGAAAACTTCAAAAGATGTAATGGAAAACCTTTTGAAGGAAGAAGATATTTTTAATGAAGTTTATCTAAGCAATTCCTTGCGAGAGGATAACAAGGAAGAAAGTTCTCTGTCTTTGGTTATTGTAGATGGCAACAAAACTTTTGCAGAGTTTTTGCAAAAGCGTATAAAAGATGTGATGGCAGATAAATCGGAGAAGTACAAAAATTGTGATATAATGTACTCATACGAGGTTGAAGGAGTATCTGATGAAAAGAATTCTTATAGTAGATGATGAACAAGATATTGTAGAAAGTTTAAAATTTGTTTTAGAGGTTTCAGGCTTCACTTGTTATTGTGCATATAATGGTGAAGACGGGCTTCGTATGGCAAAAGAACTTTCTCCGGACTTGATAATATTAGATGTAATGATGCCAAAAATTAACGGGTACAAGATTAGTCGTTTGCTTAAATATGACAAAAAATATAAAGATATTCCGATTATAATGGTTACTGCTCGTTCTCAGGAAGAAGATAAACTAATTGGTGAAGAAACTGGTGCTGATGAATATATTACCAAGCCTTTTGATTTAGATTTTGTTGTACAAAGAGTTCAAGCACATTTGGAAGGTTAATAAATGGAAGTTGTTACAAATAAAACTTTAGAAAAATGGAAATATGAACTTGTAAGAGATGGGTTAGTTCCTTATGAAGTGTTAGAACAAGCTGAAAGTTTGGCTAATGCTGAAAATATAAATATAGGTCAGGCATTAATAAATTCAGGTGTTTTGACAGAAGAAACTTTGTTGAAGTTTTTGGAACAAAAACTCCATATTCCATATGTTAATCTTGATGATTATTCATTAGATGTGAAATGTTTGAAATATATCAGTTTTGCTGATGCTTCGAAGTATAAAATAATACCGTTGTTTAAAATAGAAGATGTTTTGACGGTTGCAATGACAGACCCGTTGGACTTGTTTGTTGTTGACAAGATTATGGAAACTGCAGAGTGTTCTATAGAGCCTGTATTAGCATCGGAAGTAAGTATCATTAATAAAATTGATGAATATTACAAAACTTCTGATACTGTAGATAAAATTTTTACAAACGAATATGATGAATCTTTTGACTGGAGAGATGAGCTTCATAAAGATGATTTATCAGAAGAACACATTCAAAAAATAATAAGAGCAATATTGAAGCAAGCACTTTTTGAACATGTTCATGAATTGTATTTTGAACAAGCTGATGAAGGTTTAAATGTAGTGTTCAAAAAACAAAATGATGCTTGGTCAAAAGGTTCTATACCAATGATATTAGTAACTTCTTTTGTATCAAAATTAAAACTTCTATCAAACCTTGATCCTGCAGTTTGCGAAGTTCCTCAACTGGGTAAATTATGCTTTAAGGTAGATGAAACAACCTTGGTCGCAAGTGTTTCAGCTTTTCCTACTATCGTTGGTGAAAGAATTGCTCTTAAAATTTATAAACCTCCAAAAGAATTGAATGAAATTATAAGAGATGAAAGACAAAGAAAACTCTTACAGTCAGCTTTGGAAATGCCTGGGATTATTTTGGTTTGTGGTTCTCAGTTGAGTGGAAAAACTCATATAATATATTCATTGTTGCTTGAGGCTGCAAAATCAAATAAAAATATTATGACGATAGAATCTTTGTCTAAATACAATTTGCCTAAAGTTCATCAATGCGAATTGAACGAAAATATTGGGTTCAATCTTGATAAGGCTTTGCGTTTTATTGAGTTTCAGTCACCTGATGTTATTTATCTTGAAGGGGTTAAAACTCGACAAGCATTTGAATATTTTTCAGAACTTGTATATAACGACAAGACTGTTATTACAGAGTTTATGGCAAATAATATGACAGATTTGCGAGAAAAAATGAGTTTTGAAGATTTTCAGTCTTTCAAATCCTTAATAACAGCAATGATATTTATTCATTCAAAAGATAGTATTGAAGTATTTGACAAAGATGCAATAAAAAAATATATAGCATAAATTTGCTATATATTTTTTGTCTTTTTTGTATCTTTTAGTTAAATATAATTAATCATTCGATTAGCGCAGGCTTCTTTGGACATCTTCCATTCTCTTAATGAGAATCTGCATACCAACATTCCACAGCGTTCAATAATTGTCTGTTTCTTCATATTTGAAATATTAGATTTGACATTATCTTCAAGTCCGTCACATTCGATTACAAACTTGTTATTA
>USCK01000146.1 GCA_900553205.1 uncultured bacterium
GATACGAAATCTGTCAATGCTGATTTCTTAGTCACTTAATAACTTAAATATTACTCTTATTAACTTGAAAACCCTACCTCTTAGCAAGTATTTCTTTATCTTTTGAGATTTCATGTTTTAGTTCTGCAATAAACTCTTTTCGATACAGAAAACCCAAATGAGAGCCATTACTCAGCAACACCAACTTGTCCCCTGCATAATCTTTTATTTTTGCAAGTTGTTGTTTATTAACCAAATAATCATCTAACGAATGATATATCTTGTAATTATCACTGGACTGCAAATAATCTGCGATTGAATACAAACTGGTTTCAAACGGTAAATCTCCGATATTTTCATCATTCACCAAATACTTATCTGCATATTTTGCAAAATCCATATTGTTTATTATTTTATAAATATCACTTTTTTTAGATGTTTGTGCTTTTTCCAATGTGAACACCAAATCCGAGAGTTTTTGATGAAGAACAAAACCTGTAATCAATTTTGCTTCTTCTTCCGTAAACGGTAGAATTTCTTTTGGTGTTACACCTTTATTTTTAAGTTTTGAGATTTGGATAATTTTTGAAGCTGTAACGGCAACACGTTCTTTTAAATGTTCAGGATTCTTTTTCCATTCGTCAGTGTTTTTATCAATCTGTTTCATTGCGTACAACAACTCTATCGGAGGATTGATTGAAATATATTTATTGATACCTAAAGTATTTTTTTCGGATTCTTTATCCCCGAGAAAGAGGGCAGTCATTGCACCAAAAGATGTTCCGATAACAGTTTTTTCTCGAAACTCATACCCTTTTTTGCCCAACTGCGTCAAAATCTTGTCTGTTACAAGTCTTAAATATTCGGCATCTCTTGCAGGCAATCCCGGACGATAAAAATCAGGCATACTTTTTACAAATTCCCAATGGAAATGACTCCCCTGAATAACTACTGAATAACCTTCATCATAAAATATCTTTGCCAACATTACAGAGTGATGAGAGGTTATACCTTCACCAATAGACGGATATATTATTGCCAAAGGTGCTGTTTTATCTTTTTGCATTATATATTTGTATTTATAACTGTCCTTTGTTGAATCAATATTAACTGATGTCGTTTTTATTCTATTACTAAAACTTCTGTTCCAAATAGAAAACTCACTCCATATTGACTTATCAACATTTGGGATTTCAAACAAAGCTGTCCTCATAGCATCAATAACAGGATTTTGAGGATAATAATTATCCAAGTTTATATCTGTTTTTAACGGTGCTTTTAAGTGAACACGCTTATTAGGAGGGTCTTTTATTGTATAAGGGTCTTTAAAATTTGGTGTGTTTTTTATACCATTTTCCTGAGTTTCTTTATCGTTTGAAACACCGTTTTTGATATTACTATCTTCCTCTAAATTTATTTCATCATTGTTATTTGCAGGTGGTTCAATATCCTCATGTCTTGTTGCCAGTTCAATAGAAGTATCAAGTATCTCTTTTCTATCCAAATCCATAGATTTAATATATCTTTCTAACCCATAAAATTTTTTGGCAATATCATAAGGATCAGCATAAGTTGACTCCAACATTTTCGCTATAGGTTGCATAAAATAGGTTCTATTGACGGTAAAACCCAGCTTTACCAACGCTATTGCAGGAGCTCCGATATAATTTGAAGGGTTTAGAGCGTTATCCAAAATAGAGCCGACTATGCCTCTTGGAGTAGTTGAAGATATACAAGGCATAACCAAATACGGACCTTGTTTAATTTTACACTTGGCAAGCGCTTCGTCCATACCTTTTTCTCTGGCTTCTATTCCCCAAAATCTATCTGCGACATCAAACATGCCTGCAAGTCCGATTGTTGAATTTGCAAGGAATCTGACAGTTTCGTTTCTTGTTGATTTGAAATCTCTCTGAATCAAACTGCTAACCAAACGCTTTGGATACTGAATATTGGTATAAGCATTTTGGATTCTCTCCATTCCATACTTTGGCATAATTGAAGCCCAAATAATATGAATCGGGCGCAGGGCATATTTATTCAACTTCATATTAAGATTAAACATCTTACGATTAAATTTCTCGAATTTATCTTCACCATTGTACAAACCAGCAAAATCAGGATATTTAGAAATTTCAATTTGTTGAACCGTATCAGTTGCAGTAGCAGCATAAGACACTGAAACAGTATTTGAAACCAAAGTTAGTATTAAAAACAAACTAAAGAACAGCTTTTTTATATTCATAAAAACCTCAATTATATATTTACAAGGTTTATTTTATGAATATCAAAAGATTTTTTTATTCCTCATCAGGATATAAACAAGAGTAATAAAATAACAGAATTTTTGGCAATAAAAAAACTCTCTATTTTAGAGAGTTTTTTATTTTATTTTATGCTTTTACAAGCTCTTTAACTTCTTTTCGTTTTACTTTTTTAGTTGCTGTTCTAGGTAATGGTGTTTTTGAAACAACAATATTAATAGGTCGTTTATACGCCGTCAGTTGCATACACAACTTTTTAACTTCACCTTTGATTATAGAATTTAAAGTTTCGTCATCATATTTGTTTATCAAATCCTCTTTTGGGACAATAACGGCTGCGATATCTTCTGTACCGTCTTTAGCACCAAAAGTTCTTGCAACACCTAAGACACAGACCTCTGCAAAATATTCACTTTGTTCTAAAACTGACTCAACTTCTTCCGGAAATACTTTTTTACCACCAGATAGAACAATCATATTTTTGATTCTGCCTGTAATATAAACAAAGCCTTTTTTATTAATTTTTGCGATATCGCCAGTATGGAACCAACCTTCTTCATCGATTACAGATGCTGTCAATTCAGGTTGGTTATGATACCCTTTCATAACTGCAGGGCCTCTAAGCAACAACTCGCCTGTTTGTTCGTCGACTTTTGCTTCAAAACTCTTCAATGGACGTCCAACAGATTCCATATCTCTGAATTTGATAGTATTAGCAGTCGCAACCGGACTTGTTTCTGTAAGCCCGTAAACTTGGTATATACTGATACCAACTCTTTCAAAGAATCTTGCAGAATCAATATCCAAAGGCGCACCACCGGAAATAAAACCTCTGAATTTGCCACCTGCGTATTTATGAATATCTCTGAACATAAATCGTTTTACACAAGTAAACGGTATAAACTTTGCGAGTTTTAACTTGAACTCAAACAACATTTTGCAAAGTGGTGATAAATGATTTACTTCGTTTTCAATAGCTGTTTTTAACAGTTTTATAAACGCAGGAACTGCCACCATATATTGAATTTGTTTTTCTTCCATCATCTTCATAATATCTTTTGGTTTAAGACTATGCGTATAATACACAGAAAAACCAAAGTTTAAGAAGGTTGAAAAACCAACAGTCATTTCAAATAAATGATTCATTGGAAGAATAGATAAAATTCTTGCTTCTCTAGGGAATATATCGTCAAAAGCAACTTTCAAGTCGTCAAGTTGTGATAATATGTTTCCAAATGAAGTTTCGACACCTTTAGGTGCTCCAGTAGTTCCTGATGTATAGATAATAAATAAAGTTGAATGTCTCGAACGATGAACAAACTTACAATTATAATTATTTGGAATTGTATAAATACTAGGCAATGCCTGATTATAAGAAGGCTCGTCCATAACAATTATATGTTTCAGTGAAGGAAGCTCTTTTTGAAGCTCTAACGCTGTATTTACATATTTTTGAGAAACTAACATTACAGATGGGTTACAATCTGAAAGAATTGATTTCAACTCAAATTTAGTAAGTTTGATATCCAAAGGAACTGTTACTAAACCTGCAATAATAGATGCAAAAACACAAGTTCCGTATTCAGGTTTTGATTCAGAGAGAATAGTAAGTCTTTCGCCCTTTTGGAGTTGTAAATCGTTTTTCAAGTGAGCAGCAATTCTTCTTGATAACAGACCTAATCCGTTATATGTAAACTCCTTCCAACCATATTGCGATTTCATACCAAGAGCTATTTTGTTTGCATAACTGTTTGTTCTATCTTCTAACAATGATAATACATTGCTTGTTCTATCTCTCATCTTTTCCTCCGTTTGAATATTCAATATTCAAATTATATCAGCATAATACATGACTTACCAACTTTGTTAATAAATTTTATCATGCTTTGACAAGTTCTTTAACTTCTTTGCGTTTTACTTTACGAGTAGAAGTCTTCGGCAAAGGTGATTTTGAAACAACAATATTAATTGGTCGTTTATATGGTGTCAAATGAGTACAGAGTTTTTTCACTTCACCTTTTATAATTGTGTCTAAAGTTTCTTCATCATATTGTTCAATAAGATTTTCTTTTGGAACAATAACTGCAGCTATATCTTCTGTACCGTCTTTTGCACCAAAACTTCTAGAAACTCCTAACACGCAAACCTCTGCAAAATATTCACTTTTTTCAAGAACAGATTCAACTTCTTCAGGGAATACTTTTTTACCTCCTGATAAAACAATCATATTTTTTATTCTGCCAGTTATATAAATATGTCCCTTGTGGTTTACTTTTGCAATATCACCTG
>USCK01000147.1 GCA_900553205.1 uncultured bacterium
CCGGTATAACTGCCTTGCGAATTTTCTGCATTTGTTTTTCCCCCTCATAACAAATACGTGTAAAAAAGTTGCGGTATAAATGCTAACACAAAACAATCACACAAAATTTTAGCTTAGGATTGAATGGACTATCTTATCCAAATTTATATCATCATAAAATT
The DNA here is from genome assembly GCA_900553205.1 of uncultured bacterium. Lineage (GTDB taxonomy): Bacteria > Cyanobacteriota > Vampirovibrionia > Gastranaerophilales > Gastranaerophilaceae > UMGS1585. Next base: position 162 of record USCK01000147.1, read on the forward strand.
TACGACATCCTAACTTCATTTCTCCGTAATGATCCGATATGTATTCTATCGATTCCTTTATTTCTTGGGGCTTAAGGTGTTCACAGCAAATACCAAATCCATACTTTTCAAAAGGTCCCTTTAATCCTGGCACATTTGTTCCTATCATTGGTAAAGAAAATCGTGCATATTCATAAATTTTATTAGGAGCGCAAAAGAGCGCATTTAATTCTGATATATTTGTATAGTTGTCAGAACTATTCCCAGGTTTATATGGTAATAATCCTATATACGCATATTGATAGAAGCATAAATGCTGAGGTGCATTAAAATAGCCGAGATAAGTAACACACGGATAACGATTTAATAGTTCCTTGAAACGACTTTTATAAGCATCGCCTACGCTTCCCATAACATATAAGCAATAATCACTGCCTAATGATTGAACTGCTTTTGCAAATGGTTCAAATTCTCTATCAAACCAAAGAACGCCACTATATAAAATGATTTTCCGCTTTTCATTTTTTATAGCATCAAGTTTTTCAAGTGTATTTGGTTCTAATTCTTTAAAATCAACATCTGTATAATATGGTTTATTAGGAAGGACTATAGGAACTTCTTTTAAGTTCCACCATACCTGTTGAATGTACGCTCTATTTTGCTCTGGCACCACGACTTTATAGGCAGATCTAGCATACTTGTCAATTGGGAATCTCCATTTATTAAGTATTTTAAAACGAGGATATCTAGGATAATACTGTATCAGCTCCATCAGTTGCATAATATGACGATATCGTAAAACAATATCACCTAACCAACGAACCGTGAAATCAGTTGTTGTCCAGAGAAAATCTGCATCGTTCATAAAAGATATAACTTGTTTATTAGCCAAATTTTTTAATACATTTTTTTCGTGATATGCATCTATTAAGGATTTTTTATTGATCTTTGGGATATCATATTCATAGAAATTATTATGCTGCAATATACGCTTAGGAAGATTATGTGTTCCATAAGCTACCACTCGTACAACATGCTGATTCTTCAATAAATTATCAATCAAACTAATAACCGGCGGATATGAGACTATGTTTTGATAATGAGCAATAACTATTTTCATTTTATTCTCCTCATAAATAAATGATATTTTATGCTAAAAGCATAGAATTTACCAGGCCTGACAGATACTACCTCCAAGCCTGCATCTTTTTTTGGTACCACTGGTCGCCCCAAGATATCATCAGATGAATCAAAATAGATCATGGCTGCCATCCAAAATTCTCAAAATATTCTCAGCCCAACAGGGAACTGAAACGTGTAGCGTTCTACCTTCCTACTCCACATCGGCCAAGGGAAGAACAGGACCAATAAAAACACCAAAGATCTTTTATGAGAAAATTTCTGTAAAAGAATGGACTTTACGGATACACCAGAAGGTAGATTAGATTCAACAACAGTACCACGAGCCTAAGTTACGCCTTAAGAAGTGCCTTGGCTACCAAACACCATATAAGATCCATTTCTCAAAGTTGTTACACTCAACTTGACAATTCGTCGTATTTAAACTAAGTCAAGGCATTCAAAATCAAAAACAAGAAGAATAATATATTGATCCGGCTTCAGATAGCGTATCTAGTGTTCGTGTAAAATAACATATTCCCAAAATGAAAAGAAAAACATTGAAGATATATCGAAAAAAGACATTAGATCGATATATTTTTATTTTACTTAAAACCATAGGTATAATTATGATTAAATAAAACTGAAACATATCAACTAACCGATAAAATATCATTAACTGATACTGTGCCATTGAAAAAAAACAAGCCAATAATAGAGGAATCGCATAATAGCATATCAATCTATAATCTTTGTAATTGACACTTTTATCAAGATAAAACTTATATAGTGAAAAAACAAGAAAAATATAGATGGATATACATTTTACTGCTATCAGTAAAGATGTTTTAGGTGTGGCAAAAAGTGTATTTAAATAGAAGCTTACCGCTGGTGGAAATAACAATATTACTTGTTGTACAGGGAAAAATATTGCTAAGAAAAACAAACCAATAGCTATTAACATAATGATTTTCATATGATTGAATTTCGATTTAAAAAATACAACCAATGGTAAATATATCAATGCTGACATATGAAAAAGAAAAGCCACCCCTACTAATAATATAAATCGTCTTCTCTTATCATTGATCAAGCTTTCATACGCAAAAGCCAAAATCATAATTGACATAAACTGTCGCATTAAGTTAAAGTGTTGAAGCCAATACCCTAGTATTATAAATAAAATTGTAGAGATGTAAACGTTTCTTGAATATATATATATATATATAGCAAAACCAGATAAGGAAATCAACGCAGCAATAAATATAACCACTTGAGTATCATCTGAAAAAATTTGTATTATTTTAGTTAAAACAAACCACCCTATATCCAATTTTTTTTGATAACCATTATATGAAAAAAAATCCTCAAAAGTATCATTAAAAGCATCCTGTATCAATAAATGATACATAGGTGTATCTATGCCAACACTAGAGCTTCTTAATCCACAAATACAAATCATTGGTAAAAATACTACCAAAAGATATATTATTTTCTTTTCTCTTTCTGTAAATGGAGACCAAGCTATACTTCCTGCAAAGCCAGACCATAAAAGAACATAATAATATATATCCATATAACATTCCTATCTAGCAATTATAAGATCATTTTCTAAAAAAACCTTTTACTATCTTCCTTCTTCGTGATCCTATTGGTAAAAATTTTTCATTGATAAACAATTTGATTCCATCTTTCATTTTTGAAAAGAGTTTCTGTTTATCTTGAAGATACTCCTCTCTTCTTCTTATTATTTCGCCATGATAACTCGATAACGATACATATTTCCAATATAAATCACCATATTCGCATTCTGAATAAAACCACGGTTTTTGTTCAGAAGCATAATGTATAATATATGGATTTTGTTTAGCATCCTTATAGGATGCTTGAATCCATTTGGGAGACATTTGAATTGATTCAAGCATTTTCAACCTTTTATTTTCAATAACAAAATCCCATCGTTGTTCTAAAAATAAGATTTGACCGTCACAAATTATATTCAAAATATCTTGATCATGATGCCGAAATTTATTATTTAGAATAATATTGCGCATTTGTTCAAGTGAAAACTGTTTTCGAAAGGCATTTAGATTCATAAGCAAGACGCCTGCTTGTAAATAGTTATTTATGTTGGATATCTTCAAGACTCTTTCTGTATATTCTCTTCGATCGAAATTATCATTATAGCAAAAACCAATAATACCACAGTCTCTTGTTGCTGCCAACAAATATCCCTCTAAGTCAGCATTCCACAGCTCATAAATATCATGATTTACAATCATATCACAATCTAGGTAAATAGCCTTAGATCTATCTGTTAGAATCCAGGGAAGAAACAGACGAAAATACGTTTCTACGGACAAACGATTACCAATATAAAAGTCTTTACCATCAATGATAGGATTCATATCTATGAAATTTAGATGAAATGAACTAGTTGAAAATTCATTTCTTAACATAAAAATATTTTTATGTGAAATATCTTTATGTAAAATGATAATTTCGCACTGTTTAAACGTATTTAAATGATTATAGATAGAATGCAAAATAACAGACAAATAAGGAACATAGTTATTATTGACAGAAAAAACTATTGTCATATTTTCCATGAGTAAATTTCTCCTTCAAATAGTATACCTAGCTTAAACTTCGCACATCTGCCCCTTATGAAGCAATGTTCCACTAGGTTATCAGATATCCATCATCATCACGTCGTGCACACTGTTTCAGACACGTCTCCCCATAGATTGGGTAGTTTTGCCAGGAATAAATCAAAACAACTGATAAAACTGCTTTTCGTCACAAATCACTGTCTCCTTAATGCTACCCATCAGCAGCCTCAACAACAAAAGCAAAATGTCCAGATAGTGTAGTTCTTTCAGTTCATCAATTGTCAGATAAAAAGCTCGTCAAGGCTTCGCTCATCTATATTGCGCCGTTACTCCAGCGCGAATATCATGAAGCGTGCGAAAACAATGGTCATAAGAGATGAATATCCTCTCTTTGTCAGCTTTAGATAAGATTTGCACATTTTGGAGAATACCTCGATATTACAACACTTGCCCTCGATCTGAATAATCTCTTTTTTGAACAGTGTCAGATCCAGCTAAATCTGGACGAAATAACCGCTACGCGTTTCTTGTCGCGAGCGTAGACCAACCATGATGGAAGGTATTTGCCATTCTTGACGGTCTCGGCTTTCAGCGATGGATTTACAATCTAAGTGCAACAGCTCCTAGACAACCAAATTAAAATGACAC
>USCK01000148.1 GCA_900553205.1 uncultured bacterium
TGAAAAAAGGAGAAAAAACGAAAAGGGTGCGCCATAGACTTATGACACACCCTCGCCAAGATAGTTTTAGAGGGAGAGGTGAGAGGACAGAAAATATCTTGTGTTTATAATTTGACTCTGGAATTAAAGCCTAGAATCAAAAGTGTAAAGGTGGTGAAAATCGTTAGTAATATGCCAAAGTACGATTCTTATGATGTGTATTATGATGTTGAATATGTTGGTAGTGATGAATTGTTTATCAGTGTAGAAGAGGAATATGGCGGTGCTATGTCAAGTCAGATAATCAAAGAGCCGTTTTATGCTCATGTTAAATCTGAAAATATCACTGCTCCTTATTATGCTTGGATAGATATTTCGGCAGAGAACAAATATGGTAAGGATGTATATACTTTAGAGCTACCTCCATATGGCAATGTTGCCGGAATAAATAACCTGCAGTTAGATGACAAGCATTTTATTGTTAGAGATTTGTATGGCAATCGTAAACTTTCGACAAATAGCTTTAGCAGTTTACAGAGTTTGTCTGCTGGTGTGTATCTGGTGGAAGTTTATTCTGGCAAGACAAGAATAAAGACTATAAAGTTTTATAGGAAATGAAGCAATAAGGGCATGCCGTATCAAGTAACGACATGCTCCTATTGCTTTTTAAGCTAAAAGCCCTTTTATGCTATTTGTCAACTTGTTAATGAACACTGAAAGAATGAAATTAGTCAACAATGAGTCAACAATCATTCTTTTTGCAGGTGCAACGATAGGTTGCACGATGCAAAATTTTAAGGGATTCATTTTATAGAGAGAACCCCATATCTCTGATAATCTCTTTCACTACGCTGAGTTTTACAGTCTCAGCATCGCCCTTGTCATAGAGCAACAGGAGTTCTATCTCTCCATTTTGTTCTTGTGCTAGAACATTGTAAGTGATAACTCTAGCTCCACCCGAGAGTCCTTTATGTTTGGACTCAATAGCCATTCGTATCTTGCGGATGCCAGGCGATAGTTCCGTTCCTTGAAGAGGATTTTCTTGCAAGCTCTTTTTGAATTTATCCAAGTCATGTTTGAAACTTGGGTATTTCTTACTCAGTCGTTTGGCTTCTTTGGCAAAGTAAGAAGAAACGTGAAGATTATAGCTCATCTAGAAGACTGTCTAAGGATTGAAGTTGTTTCTTACCTTCCATGTGGTCTTTTACTTCCTGCAAAGCACCACGAAGTTCAGCTGCAAGGTCTCTCTTATTGCTCACAATATCATCTGAGCTGATAGGTACAATCTTGAAGCTACCTGTACGTGACTTTAAAATCACGTGCTCACCAGCGTTTGCCTTATTAAGGTATTTGGTCTGGTTTGTTCTGAAATCTCTTGTACTGACTACTAACATAATCTTAAATGTTTTAATGTTTACGATGCAAAGATAATGTTTTTATTTGATTTGGCAACCATTTTGGCAACCATTTTTTTGTTTTTATTGATCATTAACTAAAAAATAAGGCCAAGTAATCTTATGATTGTAAGATTCTGTATAGACTGTTTCCATACAGTTTGTCAGATAATTGTTAGAGTAATTGAAGTTTTTTAGACTTTATTATCTTTCGAAAATATTTATATTATTGTATATCAAAATTCTGTTTGATAGTATTTGTATGTTTTTTTAGACCTATAAACTTTCCTTTTTTGAAAATAAAGTTGTACTTTTGCACTCGGTAAAATACAAATAAATATGAGGAAGGAAGCATTATATATATTATTAGCTTTTATGTTGGTGGTAATCTTTGGAGCTTGTCATCAAAGTCACAAGAAGGAGTTAGATTTGGCTTATGCGTTAGTCGAATCTAATCCTGATAGTGCATTGGCTTTCTTGAGCCATATCAACCAAGATAAACTTTCAGAAGAGGAGATGGCGAAGTATGCCCTTGTCTATTATATGGCGCAGGACAAAACTGGTAAGGATGTTGATAACGATTCCTTGATTCGTATTGCATATGATTGGTATGAAAAGTGTCAAGATGATTCCCTTTATGCTCGAAGTATGTATTATATGGGTAAATACTTCATGCTTAATGATAGTGTAGAACAAGCAAAAGTTTGTTTGGAAAAATCATATCATTTGGCGAATGAAACTGGAGATGTTTATTTGGTTTCACTTTCATTGGATAAGTTGGTAAGAATCGAAGGAGATTTAAATCCACAGAAAGCTTTGGTGCTTGCAAGGGAGTTAGTAGAACTCTATGATAAACATCTTCAATTACCTCTAAAAAACAAGGTGTATGCTAGGCTTCGTTTAAGTACAAGTCTTATGTGTGTTGATAGTTTGCACTCTGCATTAGAAGAAAATTTGAAAGCTCTAAATGAAGCAAAAATGTTGGGTGACAAAGACATTATGTCTGATGTATATCAAGATTTAGCTTTTATTTATGGTGAACTAGGTAAAAAAGATAGTAGTTTGTATTATGCAAAAATCGCAAGTACACAAAACAACCCTAAAGATATTACTTGCCAATTAGAGTTGGCATTTGCTTTTTATGATGTCGATTCCCTAAAGGAAATGTTTACCGTATTAAGTGGGCTTAGTCCTAAGCAAATGGAAGACAAAAATGCTGTTCTTTACCTAAAAACTTTGGGAGCGATAAAAAGTAAGAATACTGCTTTTGCCATAAATTGTGTTGACTCAGCAAGCAACTATTTTGAAGAAACATATCGTAAAGCAGTGCAAGGAAAATATGACTATTATACCTCCTATATAAATAAGGTGAAAGAAAAAGCAGAACTGAAGGGTAAAGCAGAGATGCAAAGATGGGTGTCCCTGCTGCCTCTTTTGCTACTAATTTCATTGCTTATGTTTATATTGTATGCTTATTTTGCAAATAAGAAGCGAACTTTCCTTAAATTCCAGCAAGAAAAAGAACTAGCAGCAACAAAGTTGGTTCATGAACAAGAGATGCATAAACAAGAAATAATGATGGCAGACAAATTACATAAAGAAGAACTTGCTCATAAGGAAGTTCAATTATCGGTAATGCGTAATTATTTGGTAAAGAAAATTGAGATTGTGGAGAAGTTGAATTCAATCAGAGAAAATGATGTTAAACATTTTGTCCTGTCCGAGGAAGATTGGGCAGAACTAGAGGTATTTTTGGAGGGTGTAGAAGACTGCTTCGTTACCAGGTTGAAAAAGCTATATCCCAACTTGACACAAAGTGACATAAGGCTTATGATGTTGCTGCGGTTGAAATTGTCTCAGAAGGCTTTGGCTTCAATTTACTGCATTAGCGAGAAGGCAATCAAGCAAAAACTGTTTTTGTACAAAGAGCGTGTTGGCATCCAAAATAGACCTATTTCATTGCGGAAATACATAGAAAGGTTTTAAAAACTTCTCGAAAAAGTCATTTTTAGACCTTGTGAAACAAGAGGTCGGCTCTAATGTTTTGTCTTTAAGGCAGTTATGTTAGTTTTGCCGTGTTTAATAAATAGACCTAATTTGCTTGCTTTATTGCCTAAAGATAACTAATTTTGCAGTCGAAATCTTTAATTCAATAAGTTTATGAAAAAGAAATTAATATTAATTGGATTGTCACTACTTTTGGCTGTTCCAACTCAGTTGGATGCCAAAGAAGTTAACTTCCGTCATGGAAGTAAGGATAGTGGAATGGCGCGCACAGTATTCCCACAAGTAACAGGTGACTTGGAAGCAAATGTGCTAACTTTAAGCATCTGTAGATATACAGGTGGTGCTCCTTATGAAAACTATGTAACAGAAATATTCCATTGATAATGAAAAATGTTATATTTATAATCTGCTTATTCTTCATAGCTTGCTATAATGGGCAAGTTATGAAGAAAGAGGCTTGCATAAACTTTGTGAAACATGAAGAATTAGGGAAGTATCCCTTTGAAAAAAGTATAAAATATACTTTGCAAATTGACAATCAAAACGTTCCTGTTTATTGTTATGCTCATGTTTTTAAAGGTAATATAGTATCTTTAGAGTTAAGCAGAACTCTAGAAAAAATAAAAAATATGTCCTCAAGCATCATGCTGTCGTTTTTTGCCAAGGTACTAGGTAGTTTTAATGAAAAAGAGAAGTCAAAAATAACGCAAGTTTATACAAAACTAGAATATTGGGAAGAAGAAAGTACAAAACTGTCGCACAGATATTTTAATAACACTTTACCAATAAAGACGGTTTTGGAAGAAAGCGACTTGTTAAAGGATATAAGAAGTATTTTGAAAGAAAATAATTTATATGTTGATAGCTTTGACTGTGATTTGATTACTACAAATAAAACTCACATTCAATCTGACGTTCTTTTATGTGGTGATTTTTTCTTGTCTGTGAAATTATTAGAATAAAATGAAGAAAGTATTGTTTGTTGTTTTGGTTGTGGTATTGACAATTGGATGTAAAGCTAATCAGAACAAATCTGACGATAATGAGAGTTGAAAAGAAACATTTTGGAAAGTTGGA
>USCK01000149.1 GCA_900553205.1 uncultured bacterium
CCTTATGCTGATTTTACTGTTCAGTCCTTGCATAAGACTGCAGGAGGACTTAATCCGACTGCATTATTGCATGTGAATTGTGATGTTGAATTGAAACTGGATATGATAACTACAACCTCACCTTCTTATCCTTTGTTGATGACAATTGAAAATAATATAAATTATTTAGCATCAAAAAAAGGTAAAAAAGAAATAAATAAACTGATAAGTAATTTAAAAACTTTTAGAAAGGAACTGCCTGAATATATGTTTGGTGGTGATGATATTACCAAAATTTTGATAAAGAAAGCCGGCATGTCAGGTGATGAATTATCTGAAAATTTGTATGACTTAAAAATTGAGGATGAAAAAACAAATCAAGTATCAACTATGTTATTAACAGGTATTGGAACGAAAAAAGACAAACTTGATAAGCTCAAGTTTGCCCTTAAAAGAATTTCTAAAATTCAGATTACTGATTAGTATTCTAAATTCATGTGTGAGAATTGAACAATTTTGTTTTTGCCACGTTTCTTCGCATTGTATAGTGCATGTTCAGCATATCTGATAACAGTGTTTGCATCTTCTGTAACATTTTCCATACAAGGGAATGTAGAAATACCACCTGAAATCGTGATAGGATGTCTTTCTTCTTCTCCCGCAGGGATAAATTCAAACTTCTCAACTTCGCGTCTGAATCTTTCACCGAATATGAAAGCGTTATCTTCTGATGTATTAGGCAATATAAGAAGGAATTCTTCATCACCGTAACGAGTAACAATATCTTCTTTTCTTGCAGCTTCAGATAGCATTCCAGAAATCTTTTGTAAAAGAATATCGCCCCATTCGTATCCGTACATATCGTTTATAACTTTAAAGAAGTCAAGGTCAAACAATATGCAAGAAAGTTTAGTGCCATAACGTCTTGCTCTTGAGATTTCTGCTTCAAGTTGTTCTTGAAGATATTTTCTGTTGTGCAATCCTGTTAGTTCATCAGTTGTGCTAACTTCGTTCATTCTATTTTTGAAATAACTGATTTTTAATAAAGATTTTACACGAATTTCTAATTCTTTTTTGTTTACAGGTTCTTTAATAAAATCGTAACCTTCAGCTCTAACTATAGTGTTTTCAGGAATTTCTCCGATAAATAATAACGGACAAGAAAACTTAGTTGTCATTAATACATTATTAAGGTTTTCAACATTTTCAGGAATGATTAATGAAGGATTAAGAGTTGCAAAATCTCTCATTGTTTCAGGAGATTCAATTCTTACATCAACATCCTCTATATCTGCTAATAAATCTTTTATTTTGCTTTCTTTATTCTCGCTGTAAATAATTATATTTGTCATAAAACGCCCTCTTTTCGGGAAGATTATACCATAAGATTTAAAACTGCACAAGATTATAATGGTTGTGGTTTCTTTTCCTTTAAAAAGTTATGATGTATTATGATAGAGAAATTGTGAAAGGATATTTGATATGACAAAATACGAATTAAATCTCTCAATGGAAGAATTAGAAAAAAGAACTCACAAAGATTATTTAACAACAAAAAAAATGTTAGAAGTTGATGCTCCTGAATATACAGCTCTTCTTGATGGGGACAAAGAGGCTTTGGTGCATTTGGTAAAAGCAGGTGATGTGTTAGAAAAAATAAACAAACAACTTGATAATCATCATAATTTGCCTTTTGAAGCGTTTTTGAATGAAGAAATCAAAAACGGTAATAAACAAGCAGAACTTACAAAAATTCTTTATGATGTTCAAAAAGGTTTGTGTGCAATAGATAGAGAATCAAATATTATTGAACTTGCTAAAGGTATTCACGAACTTACAGGAAAAGGTCTTTATCCTGAAGATTTATCTAAAGAAGAATTTCATTCAATAATAATTAAAATGTTAAAAGAAGGAAAAGCAGACCAAGTAAAAGAAATCTTGAACCAACGCTCTGTTGTAGAAAGAGATGGTGCAGAATTAAAAGCTACTGATTACATAGAAAAATTCAAATCTGATTTTGAAATTATGGCATCAGAATTGGAAAAGGCTGCAGAAACTTCAACAAATGCTGATTTTAACGAGTATTTACACCTTCAAGCAAAAGCTCTAAGAACTGCAGACCCTATGTTGGACGCTTATGCTGATAAAAAATGGGCAGAGCTTCAAGATACACCTTTGGAATTTACAATAACAAGAGAAAATTATTCGGACGAATTGACCGAAACAGTTATTGAAAATGAAGAATTGAAACAATTATTGGCAGATAATAATATTACACCTGTTGCAAAAGACTTTTTGGGAGGTCGTGTTGGGATTGTAAATAAACAAGGTACTGATGCAATTCTAAAAGTAAAAGAGTTTTTGCCTATTATGGCTCAAAATATGCCATTCAAAGATGAATATGTCCAAAATATTTCACCTGACAAAAAATCTAAACAAACAATGGTTGATGTAGATTTGGTAATGGTTGCTGGCGATGTTGGAGCTTTTAGAGCAGGAATTACACTTGCTGAAAACCTTCCAAATGATGATAAATTGTCTATTTCTATTGGTGGTGGCCGCAGAAATGTATATCACCGTCAAATAAGGCTTATCACAAGCGAAGATGCTAAGAAGAAGATGCAAGAACGACTTGATGCAATTCTAAACAAAGAACAACATAAATATTACAATGATGAAGCTGATCATTGGTTTACTGTCGGTCACGAAAATGCTCACTCCTTAGGGCCAAATTCAGGTACTGAAGCTCTAGGTAAATATAAATCAATTATTGAAGAAAATAAGGCTGATATGACATCATTAGCTATGCTTGATGTTTTAACCGAAAACGGTATGTACACACCTGAACAAAGAAATGAAATAATAGTTACTTATGCTGCAGATAATATGTTAAAATCAAAACCAACATTATCTCAAGCTCACAGAGTTCGTTCCGTTATGCAAAACTACTTCTTCCTAAAAGAAGGTGCATTTACTATTGATATGAATGGTGTATTAACTGTTGATATTGAAAAAATGGTTCCGACTGCAAGAAAAATGCTTGAGCAAATTATAAGAGTTCAAGTTGATGGCAAGTTTGAAGAAGGAGAAAAATATGTATTGGATAATTTCATTTGGACAAACCAAATGGAAACAATGGCAGAAAATATCAAGAGAGTTTCAAAAACTTTAAACGGTAAAGTAGAATCACCTTTGGCAGATATGTTGTTGAAGAAATAATAGGCTAAAATAACCAAGAAAAAAGCTCGGAATTTATTTCCGAGCTTTTTTATAATCTGATAAAATTATTAGTCTAGATCATATTTTAGCATTGATACAACATCAACACCTGTGTTTTTAATTTTTTCAGCACCTTTTAAAGGTGTTAATTCAATAATAAATGCTGCAGAATCAACTTTACCACCTGCTTTTTTGATAAGATTGCAAGCAGCTGTCGCAGTCCCACCTGTAGCTAAAAGGTCATCTATAACAACTACATTTGCGCCTTTTTCAATAGCGTCAGCGTGGATTTCTATTGAGTCAGAACCGTATTCCAAATCATAACTTTCTTTGATTGTATCAGCCGGAAGTTTGTTTGGTTTTCTGATAGGAATAAATCCGGCATTTAATTTGTATGCTAAAGGCATGCCGAATATAAAACCTCTTGATTCAATACCTGCAACATAATCAATTTTTTTGTCTTTATAAATATCATATAAAAAATCAATCATAGCTTGTAATGCTTCAGGATTCTTGATACCTGTTGTGATATCCAAAAATGTTATTCCTTTTTTAGGAAAATCAGGTACTTGTCTTATTGTTTCTTTTACTGCTTCTATATTCATTGTACTTCCTGTAACTCCTTCTCTGTATTATTAATATTTTTATGTCCGGCTTCTTCTTCCATTACCAGACCATGGGCTGTTTTACCCCAATTCATATTTTTCTTGCAAAATAATATTTTACCACAAATAAATAAAACCATAGGGAACCAAATAATCAGCATATACACTGCTGTGTAGCTTGCTTGTATAAAAGCAGGTATTCTCTTTTGGTTATCATATTGTCTAAGGCTGTAGCGAATAGCCATAAAGAATCCTATTGCTGTGATAATGGCAATTACAACTGATGAGAATAATTCTTGTTGCAATACGCCTTTTCCTGTTAGAGCTTTGAACGCTCTGATTACAATTTCTAAAATCATCCATAATGGCATTATAAATTGTGTAATATATGCAATCATGTCCAGTTTTGCTCTTAATGACATTTTTGCAGATTTTATAGCTTCGCTTGAATATTCAAGATATCTTCTTATTGTGCCTTCAAGCCATCTTCTTCTTTGTCTGAATAATGGTACAAGGTATATAATTCCTTCTTCATAAACTTCTGCAGAAGGGCAATATCTAACATCCCAACCTTTAATGTGCAATCTTGTTGACATATCCAAGTCATCAGTAATTGTATAATTATTCCAACC